>JAHHSC010000027.1 GCA_020025455.1 Lawsonibacter sp.
AATAAGTGAACAGCGTATGAAACCTATGAGGAAGAGTAGTATCCGCTTTCGCAAACCTTCAGAGAGTCCCGGGTGGTGTGATCGGGGCGGGGCGCGGAGTGGGGAATGGACTTCCGAGGGCGGGTCGAACGGGCACAAGCCTCAGTAGATGCCGACGGGGCCCCACCCGTTATCCATCGGGCACATGTGATGGCATGTGAAGCGAGTGGACGTATGTTACGTCAATTTGGGTGGTATCGCAGGAGTTACAGCTCTTGTCCCAGCAGTGGGACGAGGAGCTGTTTTTTTATACTCTTAAACGACCGTTGGCACCGGTTCCTCCATCCGCCACCCAGAGAAACAGCTGAAAACAGCAACTATGGAGGTAATTAACATGAAAAAGAACAACATGATCGCAGCGCTTTCCGCGTTCGCCCTGACCCTCACCCTGGCCGGCTGTGACCGCTCTGAGGTCCCCGCGCAGGGGAGCCAAGACGGTAAGATCTCTGTGGCTGTGGTCCAGCAGATGGACCATCCCTCTCTGGATGAGATTCGGCAGGCAGTGAACAGCCGACTGGAAGAGCGGGGCGCGGAGCTGGGTCTGGAGGTTGAGATTTATAACTTTAACGGCAACGGCGATGCCAACCAGCTGGACCAGGTCGGTGCTCAGATCGTCTCCGAGGGCTGTGATCTGGTTATCCCCATTGCCTCTCTGGCGGCCCAGCGGATGGTCAACGCCGTCCAGGAACGTGGAATCCCCGTGGTGTGTGCCGCCGTCTCTGACCCGGAAACCAGCGGACTTACTGGTATGGACGGCGTCACTGGTACCAGCGATGCGCTGAATACAGCCTTCCTGCTGGATATGATGCTGGCACAGAACCCGGAGCTCAAGAAAGTGGGGCTTCTCTACTGCCCCTCTGAGGATTCCAGCGCCAAGCCGATCCAGGAGGCCAAAGCCTATCTGGAGGAGAAGGGCATCCCATACGAGGAGCGTACCGGAACCAATCCCAATGAGGTGCTGGCCGCAGCGGCCAGCTTGGCAGAGCGAGTGGATGCAATCTTTACGCCCACCGACAATACCGTGGCCATGGTCGAATTGACCATCGGTCAGACCTTTATTGAGAAGGGAGTCCCCCACTACACCGGCGCTGACTCCTTTGTCCGCAACGGTGCCTTCGCCACCTGCGGCGTCAACTACACGGAACTTGGTAAGCAAACCGCAGACCTGGCTCTGGAGGTGCTTGAGCGCGGAGAATTCCCCGATTTTCAGGTGATGGACGGCGGCATTATCACCGTCAACACCGATACCGCCGCCGGACTTGGACTGGATTACAGCGTGTTTAAGACCATGGCCGGAACGGTCAGCGAAGTGACCACCACCGAGGACTAAGAAAGGAGGAATTGGCTATGCTTACCGTTTTATCCAGTGCAGTGGAGAACGGTCTGATCTACGCTCTGGTGGCACTGGCGCTCTACCTGAGCTACACCACACTGAACATCGCCGATATGACCACCGACGGGTCCTTCACTCTGGGTTGTGCAGCGGCCGCCGTGGTATGTCTGGCAGGTCATCCCGTGCTGGCCCTCCCCGCCGCTATGACAGCGGGGGCGGCGGCGGGCGGAGTCACCGCTCTGCTCCAGACCAAGCTCGGCGTGCCTTCGATCCTGGCAGGTATCATCACAAACTTCGGCCTCTACTCCGTGAATCTGACGATCATGGGCGGGGCAAATGTGAACCTCTTTAAGGCCCCCACCGTCTTCAAGCTGGCGAAGAGCACCGGGTTCGAGGGCTATAAGCTTCTGGTGCTGGTCCCTGTGGTGCTGGTAGTCGCTGTGCTGTTGGTACTCTTTCTGGGCACCAGACTGGGCCTGTCCCTTCGGGCCACAGGAGACAACCCTGACATGATCCGCGCGTCCTCCATCAACCCGGCCTTTACCATCACAGTAGGCCTGTGCCTGGCGAATGCGCTCACCGCCCTGGCAGGTGCGCTGGTGGTCCAGTACGGCAGCAGCGGCGACATGAGCCTGGGCGTGGGCATGGTGGTCATGGGCCTGGCCAGCCTCATCATCGGCCAGGCCGTGTTTGGACGGGGCAGCGTGGCCAGGGATGTGGCAGCAGTCTTGGGCGGAAGCCTTCTGTACCGACTGATTTTTGCCCTGGCTCTGGAGTGCAGTGTGCCAGCCGCCTATATGAAGCTGCTTACCGCATTGATTGTGGTGTTGGCGATCTCTGCCCCAACAATCCGAAAGAATATGCTGCTGCAGCGCAGAAAGCGGGCAGCACAGAAAGGAGTGGGCTGATATGCTGTGTCTGGATCATGTTTCAAAGACCTTTTCCCCCGGTACGGTGAACGAGCGAAAGGTGCTTTGCGACCTGTCGCTCCAGCTGGAGAAAGGGGAGTTTGTCACGGTGGTTGGCTCCAATGGGGCGGGCAAGTCCACGCTGTTCAACGCCATCGCAGGTGCGTTTATCCCGGATGAGGGCCGCGTCCTCCTGGATGGGCAGGACATCACATTTCTGCCGGAGCACCGCCGCAGCCGCCAGATCGGCCGCCTGTTCCAGGACCCCATGCGGGGGACTGCACCCAATATGACCATTCAGGAAAATCTGGCTCTGGCTTATCTCCGCGCCACGAAATCCACCCGTGCATGGTTCAGCCGCCCCAGCAAACCGGATAAGTCCATGTTCCGGGATCGGCTGGCCATGCTGGATATGGGGCTGGAGGATCGAATGAACCAGCCGGTTGGCTTGCTGTCCGGCGGTCAGCGCCAAGCGCTGACGCTGCTGATGGCCACCCTGACACCGCCCAAACTGCTGCTGTTGGACGAGCACACGGCTGCGCTGGACCCGGCCACCGCCGAAAAAGTGCTGGAGCTGACCCGGAAGAGCGTGGCGGAGCACCAAATCACCACCCTGATGATTACGCACAACCTGTCCTCCGCCCTGACCCTGGGCAGCCGCACCCTGATGATGGACGGCGGGCGTATTGCGCTGGATGTGGCGGGAGAGGAGCGGGCGGGGCTTACCGTAGACGGCCTGCTGGACCGCTTCTGTCACGATACCGGCAGGGCACTGGACGACGACCGTGTGCTGCTGTCTCGACAAACGGTCTAAGAAACAGCAAATATTCGACACCACTAGACAAACGACTCCACCATGGACTATACTGGAGGAAAATGGTGGAGTGGGGCGAATATAAGTGGAGAATTCGTTCTTAGAAAAGCTGAAAATCCAACTGCTGGACCTGTTGTTTCCCCCAAAATGTCCGTTTTGCGGAAAAATTCTCCGGCAGCCCGACGCCCCCAGCTGTGGGGTGTGCCAGGTTGAGCTGCCCTGGCTGGTGGGAACGTCGGCGGAGAAAAACGTGGAGTTTACCAAGAAATGCCTGTCCCCGCTGGCTTATCGGGAGCGTGTGCGCAAGGCCATCCACCGCTACAAGTTCTCCCGGGTCCGTGCCTACGCTGTCCCGTTTGGAACGGTGATGGCACAGTGTGTTCAGGACCAGAAGCTGACGCAGCTGGATGCCGTGACCTGGGCGCCCCTGAGTCGAAAGCGGCTGCGGAGCCGCGGCTTTGACCAGGCTGAGCTGCTGGCACGCGAGGTGGGGAAGAGACTGGATCTGCCCGTGCTGTCCACGCTGGAAAAGAGCCGTCACACCGCCCCGCAGTCCGGCATGGGACAGGATGCCGCGCGCCGCGCCAATGCATTGGGGGCCTACAGCCTGAAAGAGGAGACCTCCCTGATGGGAAAACGGCTGCTGCTTGTGGACGACGTGGTCACCTCCGGCTCCACCCTCGGCGAGTGTGCCCGGCTTCTGTCCCAGAACGGGGCAGAAGTCTTTGGACTCACGCTGGCCCAGGCCGGAGCAGATGGGGAACATACCGGGCGGTGAGACGGGAAAAACCATGATGAAGCAAAAAATGTTTAAAAAAACCATTGAAAAGCCGTTTCGGACAGGATATAATGTAATAGATTGGGTAGACAAAACAGACTGCCCTTTTGATAAAGCAAGAACGATATTGAGTAATCATAAGGTGGATCTATAGTATGAGTATGTTTTCTAAGGATATCGGTATCGACCTGGGTACCGCTTCCGTTTTGGTATACATCAAGGGGAAGGGCGTCGTGCTGAGCGAGCCCTCCGTGGTTGCCATTGACAAGAACAACGGAAAGCTCTTGAAGGTCGGTACGGATGCCCAGGCGATGCTGGGCCGTACTCCCGGCAACATCGTGGCCATGCGCCCCCTGCGTGAGGGTGTCATTTCCGACTACGACATGACCGAGCGTATGCTGAAGGAGTTCATTAAGAAGGTCACTTCCTTCTCGCTCTTCAAGCCGCGTCTGCTGATCTGCGTGCCCTCCGGCATCACCGAGGTCGAGGAGCGCGCTGTGGTGGATGCCGGTATTCAGGCCGGTGCACGCCGGGCCTATCTGATCGAGGAGCCCGTAGCCGCCGCCATTGGTGCCGGCATCGACATCACCAAGCCGGACGGGCACATGATCGTGGACATCGGCGGCGGAACGGCCGATGTGGCTGTGATCTCCCTGGGCGGCGTGGTCGAGTCCGCCTCCATCAAGACCGCCGGCGACAAGTTTGACGAGGCCGTGGTGAAGTATATCCGCAAGAAGTACAGCGTGCTCATCGGTGACCGCACCGCGGAGGAGCTGAAGATCAACATCGGCTGTGTGTTCCCCCGTCCCGAGGAGGTCACCATGGAGATCAAGGGCCGCTGCCTGATGACGGGCCTTCCCCGCCAGTTCTCCGTCTCCTCCAGTGAGATGATCGAGGCATTTGAGGAGCCTACCGCCCGCATCCTGGAGGCTGTCCACGGCGTTTTGGAGCGTACGCCCCCCGAGCTGGTGGCCGACATCTCCACCAACGGCATCGTAATGACCGGCGGCGGCAGCCTGATCTGGGGCTTTGATAAGCTGATCGAGTCCCACACCGGAATCGAGACCCATGTGGCAGACGATGCGATCTCCTGTGTGGCCTATGGTACCGGCAAGAGCTTGGACTGTCTGGATCAGATGCAGGACGGCACGATGAACCTGTCCCGCCGCAAGCAGATGAACTACTGATCCTGGATTGCCGAATAAGATCGGCCGGTCCTCTGGGGGACCGGCCGCTTTTTATACGTCTTTACAACGATGCGAAGGAGGAAGCATAATGGCACTGCATCAATCTGGCGAAGATTATCTGGAGGCCATCCTGGTCCTGCAACAGGAAAAGGGCATGGTGCGCTCCATCGACGTGGCGCAGCACCTGGATTTCTCCAAACCCTCGGTCAGCCGCGCGGTTTCCGTGCTGAAGGCCAGCGGCCATATTGTCATGAACAAGGACGGCAGTCTGGAGCTGACGGAGGAGGGCCGCCGTGTGGCCCACAGCATTTATGAGCGCCACCGTTTTCTGACCAGCTGGCTGATCCAACTGGGTGTTTCTCCCGAAACCGCGGCAGAGGACGCCTGTAAGATGGAGCACGACATCAGCTCCGAGACCTTCCAGTGTCTGAAAGCCCATGCAGAGCAGCACATGGAACAGCATCTAGAACGAAAGGATGAAACCGTTTGAATGACGCACTGAAAGCACTGACTGACACGCTTGGAAAACTGAAGCTTGGCAGTCTGACCTGGGAGAATATTCTCCAGGCGGTGATCCTGATCCTGGTTGGTATGATGGTTATTCGCATTCTGCTGAGGATTGTGAATGGGATGCTGGAGCGGTCCAAGTCTCTGGTCTCCCTAAAAACCTATATACACTCGGTGGTCAAGGTCCTGCTGTGGTTTCTGCTGGCCCTGATGGTGGCTGGCGTCTTTAACGTGGACGTCACGTCCATTATCGCTCTGCTGAGCGTGGCCGGCTTGGCCGTTTCTCTGGCCCTGCAGAACACCCTCTCCAATGTGGCGGGTGGGATCATGCTGCTTGTGTCCAAACCGTTCACGGTGGGCGATTACATTGAAACCGATGGGGTCAGCGGCACGGTATCCGCTGTCGACCTGTCCTACTGCACCATCACCACGGTGGACAACAAGGAGATCTTTATTCCAAACAACCAGATTTCCGCGGCTAAGATCATCAACTATAACCGCCTGGGCAGACGCCGTGCGGAGATCTTTGTCACCGCCTCCTACGATGCCCCCACCGAGACGGTAAAGGCTGCGATCTGGGAGGCCCTGAACAGTATTCCACAGATCCTGCCGGATCCGGCTCCGTCCGTCTGGCTGAATGACTACCAGTCCAGCAGCATCCAGTATGTGGTGCGGGCCTGGGCCAGCGCAGAGGATTACTGGGATGTGTACTACACCATCCTTGAGCGAATCCGGGCGTCCTTTGAGCGGCACAACGTGGAAATGACATACGACCACTTGAATGTCCATCTTGTGGACAAAAAATAAGTACCTTACGGCAAAAATGAGCCGCCCGGCCTACACTGGGCGGCCCATTTTGTCAGGGCATGGCCAGACCGTGCAGAAAGCCGTCCAGCCTGGGGGAGAGTACTTCGCCGCCGATGAGCCGGTTGCGATAAACCAGCAGATTCACCTGTACATCCTGCTCCCCAGTGGGGTGATTGGTGATCCGATACGTGTAGCGCTTGACCCGCTTCCCGGCGTATTTGGCAATATCAAAGCCCTGTTCACGCTGTAACGCCAGGTACTCATCGTAACTCTCATCCAGCTCCTCCGGAATGACCAGCTCCTGGGTGGATACCGGATCATCCTCCACCGTCCAGCCGTAGGAACTCAGCAGGGCAACCCGGTCCTGGTTGGTCCGCAGGCTTTTTGGAGCTGCGGGGGCGGAGCATGGAGCGCTGTTGTCCAGTCCGAGGGCCAGCAAACAGCAGCACAGAAGAGCGGCCGCCGCCGCACCGAGAGCCAATTTGCGTCTGGGGACCTTAGCAGTGATGATAAACACGGAAATCTCTCCCTCCATAGCCTTTGTTCCCTCCATTGTATGGGGGCAGGCGGGGAGATATGCCAGAAAAAATTACCGCACATAGTTGATAAAATCCCTGCCACCATAAAAGCGGGAGGGGTTTTTATGGACGAGCGGACACTTTGGGAGCTCTTTATGACCACCGGCTCACCGGCCGTCTATCTGACCCTGCGCATGGAGCAGCAGGGCTGGGAGCGCCAAAAACACAGGAGGTATGATGACCATGCACATGACCACCAAGGCGCTGGTTCTGCGGAGTGTGGACTACAAGGAGTCAGATCGGATTTTGACGCTGCTCACCCCGGATATGGGTAAGCTGACGGCCTCTGCCAGAGGAAGCCGCAAAAAGGGCAGTGCGCTGGCAGCCGGCACCCAGCTGCTGTGCTGGTCGGAGATGGTACTCTGTGAGCGGCAGGGCCGCTGGATGGTCACCGAATCCTCCACCGAGCGGCAGTTTGAAGGGGTGCGGAAGGATTTGGACAAGCTGGCCCTGGCCTGCTACTTTGCCGAGGTCACCGAGCTGTTGGCCGTGGAAGGCCTGCCCTCACCTGAGCTGCTGTCGCTGACGCTCAACAGCCTCCACGCTCTGGACCGGATGCGCAGGCCGCAGGAACTGGTGAAGGCAGCCTATGAGCTGCACGCGCTGTGTCTGGCCGGCTACGAGCCGCTGCTGGATGGCTGTGCGGTCTGCGGGGCAGCGGAGCCGGAGGACGCCCGATTCCACCTGCGTGAGGGGGTGCTCCACTGCGCCAAATGCAGGGGAGAGCTGGGAAGCGGAATCTCCATGCCGATCAACACCATGGCCCTGGAGGCGATGCGTCATATCGCCTACGGGAACCCCAAACACCTCTTTACGTTCCCAATCGACCAGACGGGACTAAAGCAGCTGGGTGATCTCACGGAGGCCTATCTGCATACCCAGCTGGAGCGGGGCTTTTCTACATTGGATTTTTACAAGCAGATGCGTGCGGCAAGCCAGAGCCAACCCTTTGCCAGCCGCTGAACGATCTGTGGTTGGGACGACTATCGTCTTGAACGCGGCTGGATATCGTCTGGTCGATGCGCCATCGGCCATAAAATCACCCCATCTGTCGGACCGGATCTCATACGGTCAACAGATGGGGTGTTATTTTAGAGCGGATATTTTGTTCCGAATTTAGGTTCAGCCTTTGCCAAAGAACCGATTCCAGTAACCGACCACGAAGATACCCAGCACGATAAGGGGCAGGATATAGGTGACGTAGAAGCGAACGGCATTGGGGAAACGCAGGCCATCGCCGGTGTTGGCTTCCTTCAGGAAGTTGTTCCAGCCCCAGCCATACTTGCTGACGCAGAACAGCAGATAGATCAGGGAGCCAAGGGGCAGCAGGTTGTCGCTGATGAGAAAATCCTCAAAGTCCAGCACGTTGGTGCCAGCCCCCAAGGGCTGGAAGGCAGACCACAGATTGAAGCCAAGAATACAGGGCATGGACAAAACCAGAATGGCTGCCGTGTTGACCAGAGCGGCCTTTTTGCGGCTCCAGCCCCACTTATCCATGGCGAAGCAGATGATATTCTCAAAGACGGCAGTGACGGTGGACATGGCCGCAAAGGACATGAACACGAAGAACAGAGCACCCCACAGCCGGCCGCCGCCGGGCATTGCATTGAACACGTTGGGCAGGGTCACGAAGATCAGCGCGGGTCCTTCACCGGGCGTGACACCGAAGGCAAAGCAGGCGGGGAAAATAATCAGACCCGCCATAAAGGCCACAAAGGTGTCCAGCAGACCCACGCGGACGGCTTCACCGGCCAGAGAGTGTTCTTTGCCGATGTAGCTGCCGAAAATGGCCAGCGCACCGATGCCCAGAGACAGGGTGAAGAAGGCCTGCCCCATAGCGGCGTAAATGGCCTCACCCAGGATCAGCTCCCCCTCGGCGTTATACATGAGGTTACGGAAGTTGGGCTTCAGATAGAAGTCCAGACCGGCCTTGGCCCCGTTCAAGGTAAGGGAACGGGCCACCAGCAGAACCATGACACCAAGCAGGCACAGCATCATAAACTTGTTGACCTTCTCTACGCCGTTTTGCAGGCCGCGGGAGCAGACCCACATACCGAGGATCACGACCAGGACCATAAAGGCGGTCATCAGGCCGGGCTGCCCCATAAGGGAGCTAAACTCTTCGCTCACACCAGCGGCGTCCAATCCCACAAAGTCCCCGGCGGCCATCTTGACGCAGTACAGCATCAGCCAGCCGGCCACGGTGGTGTAAAACATCATCAGCAGGTAATTTCCGGCAATGCCGAACCAGCTATATAGGTGCCACTTGGTTCCCTTGGGCTCCAGCGCCTGAAAGGACAAGGCAATGCTCTTCTTGCTGCCACGGCCCACGGCGAACTCCATCACCATGACGGGCAGACCCAGAATAACCAGAAACAGCAGGTACACCAACACGAAGGCGGCTCCGCCGTATTTCCCGGTGATATAAGGAAAACGCCACACGTTGCCCAGACCGATGGCGCAGCCTGCTGAGATGAGCAGGAATCCCAGTCGGGACGAAAAACTCTCTCGATGTTCCATTGAATCTTCCTCTCTCTTGATATGGCGAACTAGGATGCGTCATAATACCATATTCTACAAAAAAAGCAGACGGGGGTCAATTCCCTATTTGTGAAAAATAGGAGGGAGCGGGAGGGACTTTTTAGGCACAATGCTTTAAACCGACAAAGTGAAAGGAAATGGGCATAAAAAAGCCGCCGTTTCCCTCGAAACGGCGGCAGCAAATTTGAACCCAGCGGCTTAGCCCCAGAGGCCGGAGAGCGTGGGGATGACCTGCTTTTTGCGGGACATGATTTTGGGCAGGAAGGCGCAGTGACTGTCCTCGTCCTTGATGCTGAAGGCCTGACAGATGGTTTTTTCATCGCCTACATACAGCAGTTGGGTGCCATCCAGCAGCACATCGGTAATCATCAGCAGTACGGAGTCCAGCTTGCGCTCGGAACGGATGCGGCTCATTTCATCCAGAAACTCCTGCTGACGGGCCAGAAGGTGATTGGAGTCCATGCTGGTGATCTGGCTGACGGCCAGGTTATGGCCGGCGATGTGGAACTCCTTATAGTCGGTGTTCAGCATATCGGCGGCGGTCTTGTCATCCCCGCAGCCGGCGGAGAAAATGGCGTGTCCCAGCTCGTCCAGAGAGACATTGGCGATGCGGGCCATGCGATTGGCCACATCAATGTCGCGCTGTGTGCAGGTGGGGGACTTAAACATGACGGTGTCGGACAGGATGGCAGCGCACATGAGCCCGGCAATTTTGGCGGAGGGCATCAGGCCCTTCTCCTGGTACATAGTGGCGATGATGGTATTGCTGCAGCCAACCGGCTCATTGCGTACGTAAATGGGGTACTTGGTCTCAATATCAGCCAGCCGGTGGTGGTCGATGATCTCCAGGATCTCGGCCTGTTCCAGACCGGGGACAGACTGGGATTTCTCGTTGTGATCCACCAGGATGACCCGTTTGCGCCGGGGTTTCAGCAGATGATACCGTGACAGCGTGCCCACGACATGTTCGTTCTCATCCAGAATGGGGTAGGTGCGGAAGCGGCTCTCCAGGACCTTGTTCTTGACGTCGTCAATGTAGTCCTCCAGGTGGAAGTAAACCAGCTCGTCGCGCTTGCAGATACCGCTGATGGGCAGGGCGTGACAGATCACACGGACGGCCTGGTAAGCGTCCAGAGGGGTGGAAATGATGCAGGTGTCCGTCTCGGTCTCCAGAAGCTCCTGGTCTACCTCAGACTGGCACACGATGACGCAGTCCACATGGAGATCCACGGCGCGGCGGATCATGTCGGGCTGATCGCCGCAGACCACGATGCTGTTCGGGTCGGAGAAGAGCAGATGCTCCCGCCCGGTGGGCAGAGCAATGGTGATGTGACCGGAAACAGAGTCCCGGATCTGGGCGCTTTCGTTGAGCACCCGGCCCTCCAGCACAGACAGAAGGTTAAAGACCGGGACATCCTTCAGATATGCGTCTTTCATAGAGGCCACATCGTGGCTGGCAACGTCACCGGCAGAGATCATGCCGAACAGGGTGCCGTCCTCGTTGGCGATGGGCAGAGCAGAGAATTTTTCGGTCTGCATGGTCTCCCAGGCGCGGCTGAGTGTGACGGCGGGGGAGAGGATCGGGGGGGTATCGTAGTCCAAATCCATGACCTGGGTACGGACGTTGGAAATGAGCTTTGGAGGGTGGGCATCGAAACGGTCCAGCACCGCCTGAGTCTCATCGCTGACCTGTCCCAGACGTGCAGCCTGGTACTGCCGGTCGCCCAGTGCGTTTTTCAGAGCGGCATAGGCCATAGCGGACACAATCGAGTCGGTATCCGGATTTTTGTGTCCGGTAATGTAAACGGTATCCATTTTGTGCCTCCTTTAGATAAAAATTCATTCGGATGCATTTATTCTAACGTGAAATGAAACTGAACGCAATAGAATTTTTAAAGACAAAGGTCCGGTCCTTGCTTGTTCAATTAGCAGTTTCGGAAAATATGCAGCGATCCGCAATCGGAGGGACGCGGTCAGGGATGCGGGCTGCACGGCTGCCGGTGAGACAAAAAGGGGGCATCAAAGGGGAATGACGTGAATAGGCTGTCCCAAAGGGCTCAGTCCCAAATGGCGGTGGCGAAGTAGTCCTCGGGGGTCTCAGCCCGGCGGATGAGCCGGGTAGAACCGTCCTCCTGAAGCAGGATCTCAGCCGAGCGCAGACGGCCGTTGTACTGGTAGCCCATGGCGTGGCCGTGGGCACCGGTGTCGTGAATGACCAGCAGATCGCCTACATCAATCTTGGGCAGCATACGGTCCACGGCGAACTTGTCGTTATTTTCGCAGAGTGCGCCGGTGATGTCGTACTTATGGTCACAAGGCAGATCTTCCTTGCCCATGACGGTGATGTGGTGATAGGCGCCGTACATGGCGGGCCGCATCAGGTTGGCAGCGCAGGCGTCCACGCCGATGTAGTCCTTGTAGGTGATCTTCTCGTGGAGGACCCGGGTGACCAGATGACCGTAGGGGGCCAGCATGAACCGGCCCAGCTCCGTGCAGATGGACACATCGCCCATACCGGCGGGAACCAGAATCTCCTCATAGGCCTTGCGGACGCCTTCGCCGATGACGGAAATGTCGTTGGCGGTCTGCTCAGGACGATAGGGGACGCCAACGCCGCCGGACAGGTTGATAAAGGTGATGTGGCAGCCCGTCTCCTCCTTCAGCTCCACAGCGGTGCGGAACAAGATGGCGGCCAGGGCGGGGTAGTACTCGTTGGAGATGGTGTTGGAGGCCAGAAAGGCGTGGATACCGAACTCCTCCGCACCAAGCGCGTTCAGCTTCTTGAAGGCCTCGGTCATCTGGCTCCGGGTCAGGCCGTACTTGGCATCACCTGGGTTGTCCATGACCTGGAAGCCCTCCTTGCTCTCCCCCAGGGTAAAGGTGCCGCCTGGATTAAAGCGGCAGGAGATGCGCTTGGGGATACGGCCGATGGTGTCCTTTAAAAAGTCCACGTGGCTGATATCATCCAGATTGATTGTGGCACCCAGCTTGTCTGCCAGAACAAACTCCTCGGCAGGGGTGTCGTTGGAAGAGAACATGATCTCCTGTCCGGCAAAGCCGCAGCGGTCGCTCATCATCAGCTCGGTGAGGGAGGAGCAGTCCACGCCGCAGCCCTCCTCACGCAGCAGCTTTAGAATCTGGGGATTGGGGGTGGCCTTCACGGCAAAGTATTCCTTGAAGCCGGGGTTCCAGGCAAAGGCACGGCGCAGGGCGCGGGCGTTCTCGCGGATACCCTTCTCATCGTAGAGGTGGAATGGGGTTGGGTATTCCTTCACCATTTCCTGAAGCTGGCTCAAAGTCACAAAGGGGGTTTTCATGGGCGATCACTCCTCGTATGAAGTCGGCGGATGCCGCCGGAAACATTACAAAATTAGATTTATTCTATCGAGATTTTGCACAAAAGTCAATTGCTTTACCCGTTAAACCCATGAATTTAATGAAAAAAACGGGAAACAATAAGGAACGCAGGCCGTTAAAATGTTAGGGAAACTACTTGCAAGAAGGGGTTAAATAAGGTAAAATAAGCAAACAACGGGAAACCGTATGATAAAAGGAGGAACGACATATGGGATGGCGCGATACATTTGATCTGCTGAAGGACAAGACGGTCGATCTGGCACAGGCTGGTGTGGCCCAGTCCAAGCGGCTGGCAGAGATTGCCAAGCTGAAAGCCGCAAATGTGGCAGAAGAGGATACCATCAAAAAGGCGTACATTGAAATTGGCAAGCTTTATTATGCCGAGAAGGGCATCGTCGCAGAGGGTCCTTATGCCGCCGCCTGCGAGAAGATCACCGCCGCCAGAGCAGCCATCGAGGCTAACAATGACCGCATCGAGGAGCTGAAGGAAAAGGACGACGAGGAGATCGAGGAGCCTGTTGTGGTGGCCGAGACGACGGCCGCTTCGGTGGAGGAGGTCAGCGAGGAGGACTTCGCCGAGGAGACTGCCCCCGCCGCTGAGGAGGCTGCCGCGGATGCTTCTTCCGAAGAGCCTGCCGCCGAGGAGCCTAAGCCCGAGGCATGAGCATCTAAAACCAAAAGCCGCTGCGGGCCGATTCCGCGGCGGCTTTTTGCACATAAAACCGTTAAAAATTCAAATCATAAGGAGCGAGAGAAATGCTGTTTATCGAATATCCGAAATGTTCCACCTGCCAGAAGGCCAAAAAGTTTCTGGACAGCCACGGCGCTGCTTACACAGACCGTCCCATCAAAGAGGAGAATCCGACCGCCCAGGAGCTGAAAAACTGGCAGCGGATCAGCGGTCTGCCCCTCAAAAAGTTCTTCAACACGTCGGGTATGCTCTATAAAGAACTGGGCCTGAAGGATAAGCTGCCCGCGATGAGCGAAGCGGAGCAGTTCGACCTGCTGGCCAGCGATGGCATGCTGGTGAAGCGGCCCATTCTGGTGGGGGACGATTTTGTCCTGGTGGGGTTTAAAGAGACAGAATGGGCCGAAACCCTGGCAAAGTAAAAAATTTATCGCAAAATAATGCCAAAATCTTTAATATACACCAACCACAAAAAACCGACCCTGTGATGCGGGGAAGAGGGAAAAGCAGGATGGCAGGGCTGGAAGCGCTCCCCACGACTTTTTAGAGCGGCCCCGGACACAATGATAGAGCGGGCGGGATGAGATCCGCCCGCTTTTCATTTTGCAGGGGGTGTGTTTGTGAAGAAAAAGCAAAAACGCGGGCCCTGGTCAGGCGCTGGAGGTGTACTGGCGACGGCGGTGGTGATGAGCCTGCTGATGGTCCCGTGCCTGGCGGCGGCAGAGCAGCTGGTGCCGGCGTCAGGGATGGCGGCACCAGACGGGGAACAGGAGGTAGCGGCAGCATCCTTCCATGGCAGAACTGTGATCCCCATGGGCCGGGCAGTTGGCATCAAGCTCTTTTCGGACGGCGTGCTTGTGGTTGGGCTGACGCCCATTAAAACCGATACGGGCACCCACTGTCCGGGCCGTGACTGCGGGCTGAAGGAGGGCGATGTCATTACCCACATTGACGGCTGTGAGGTGGACACCATCGAGCAGGTCCAGGCGGCACTGGCCCGTCTGGAGGGGGAACCCATGACCATCCAGGCGGTGCGTGGCGAGCGGCAGCTCCAGCTGACCGCTGCTCCGGTGGCGAATGAGAAGGGCGTCTATCAGCTGGGTGTGTGGCTGCGTGATTCCATGGCTGGTATCGGTACTATGACCTTCTATGACCCGGACACCGGTGTATTTGGCGCACTGGGGCACGGCATCAACGATGTGGATACCGCGAAGCTCATGCCGCTGGACTCGGGCGGCATCATGCGTGCCAGCATCTCGGACGTGAAACGGGGCGAGAGCGGCGAGCCGGGTGAGCTTCATGGCCAGTTTGATATGAGCCGGGATGTGGGCCAGCTGTACGCCAATACGAAGATGGGCATTTTCGGTACCATGCCTGCGGGCAGCCTGGAGGCAGGCAAGCCGCTGCCTGTAGCGAAACCCGAGGAAATTAAAACCGGGCAGGCCACCATCCTCTCTAATATCCGAGGGGATCAGGTAGAGGAATTTGAGGTGCAGATCACCAAGGTTTCACAGAGCACGGATGGTACAAAGAACCTGATCGTAGAGGTCACGGACCCCGACCTTCTGGCCGCAACCGGAGGCATTGTACAGGG
>JAHHSC010000028.1 GCA_020025455.1 Lawsonibacter sp.
GAACCATAGTAAGAATGAAGCGACGAGGTGCAGGATGGACATAAAAAAGCTTTGCAAAAAACGGTGTCATAACTCATCGTTCCAGACGATTTTTCTCGGTTTCTTCTGCGTGATCCTCGCCGGAGCCATTCTGCTGACCCTGCCCGTATCCAGCCGCGCCGGCACGTTCACCTCCTTCTGGGACGCGCTGTTCACCTCCACCTCAGCCGTCTGCGTCACCGGCCTTGTGGTGCAGGATACGGCGACCTACTGGTCCACCTTCGGCCAGTGTGTGATCCTACTCCTGATTCAGATCGGCGGTATGGGGGTTGTGACGCTCACCATGTTCATCGCGGTTATCTCGGGCAGAAAGATCGGGCTTTTACAGCGCAGCACCATGCAGGACGCCATTTCCGCCCCCCAGGTAGGCGGCATCGTCCGGCTCACCGCTTTCATTTTAAAGGGCATCCTTCTGGTTGAGGCATTGGGGGCTGTGCTGCTCGCCCTTGTGTTCATCCCGGAATTTGGAGTGGGCAAGGGCATCTGGTACGCCGTGTTCCACTCTGTCTCAGCATTTTGCAACGCGGGCTTTGACCTGATGGGCGTCAAGCAGCCCTTCTCCTCCCTGATGGACTACGCCGCGGACCCCATCGTAAATCTCACCATTATGTCCCTCATCGTCATCGGCGGCGTGGGCTTTCTCACCTGGGACGATGTTAAGAGCCACGGGTTCCATTTCCACAAATACCGGATGCAAAGCAAGGTGATTCTGATGGTGACCGCCGCCCTGATCGTGGGCGGGGCTGCCTACTTCTTTTTCTTTGAATTTAGCCATCTGCC
Organism: Lawsonibacter sp.; assembly: GCA_020025455.1. Lineage (GTDB taxonomy): Bacteria > Bacillota > Clostridia > Oscillospirales > Oscillospiraceae > Lawsonibacter. The sequence continues at coordinate 820 of JAHHSC010000028.1, forward strand.
CCTCGGTGAGCGGATTTTGTGCGCACTGTTCCAGTCCGTTACGCCCAGAACCGCCGGATTCAACACGGTGGATCTGAACACCCTAAGTGAGACGGGCCAGTTGCTGCTGATCGTACTGATGCTGATTGGCGGTTCCCCCGGTTCCACCGCAGGCGGCATGAAAACCACCACCCTCGCCGTGCTGCTGGCCGTGGCAACGGCGGTGTTCACAAGACAAAATGAGCCCAATCTGCTCAAGCGCCGCATCCCCGCAGAGGCCATACGCAATGCAGCCACTATTTTAATGATGTATGTGGTGCTGTTTCTGTCGGGCGGCATGATCATCAGCCGGGTGGAGGGGCTTCCCCTTCTGACCACCCTGCTGGAAACCGGATCGGCCATCGGCACGGTGGGCCTCTCCCTGGGCATCACCCCCCAACTGGGCCTGCTTTCCCGGCTGGTGCTGATCTTCCTCATGTTTTTTGGCCGGGTAGGGGGCCTGACCATCATTTTCGCAGCCGTTGCACCCAGGTGCAGCTTTAGCAGCAAATACCCCCAGGAACGAATCACTGTGGGCTGATAATAGGAGCGTATTGATATGAAATCCATTTTACTTGTAGGTTTAGGTCGTTTTGGCCGCCATGTGGCTCTCAAGCTGGAGGAATTGAATCACCAGGTCATGGCGGTGGATAAGGTGGAAGAGCGGGTTGAAATGGCCCTCCCCCATGTGACCAACGCCCAGATTGGAGACAGCACCAGCTACGATTTTATGAGCACGCTGGGCGTCCGCAACTACGACGTGTGCATCGTGGCCATTGGCGATGACTTCCAGGGTTCTCTGGAGACCACCGCGCTTTTGAAGGAGCTGGGCGCCAAATTCGTGGTTTCCCGCGCCGCCCGGGATGTACACGCCAAGTTCCTGCTGCACAACGGCGCGGATGAGATCGTCTACCCCGAGCGGCAGCTGGCTGAGTGGACCGCCATCCGATATAGCTCAGAGCACATTTTCGACTACATTGTGCTGGACGCAGAGCACGCCATTTTTGAGGTGTCCATCCCCCAGGACTGGATTGGCAAGACGGTGGGCGAGCTGGACATCCGCAAGCACTACGACATCAACATCATGGCCTTTAAGCATGATAAGCAGATGAACATGAGTATCAAGGCCTCTACCGTAGTAGAGCCGGACCAGACCATGCTGGTGCTTGGAAATCTTCAAAACGTGCAGAAGTGTTTCCACATTTAATCCGATCGGTTCCACGAAGGAGGAGTGTATTATGAAAGACTGGTTCCTGATTCCTCTTGTAGTCGGCTTCTTTCTGCTGGGTTACCCCGTCATGGGGCGGCTCGACCGCTTTCTGGAGCGACGCCGCCAGGCCGCGCCTGATCCATCCCCCCTCCGCATTTCGGTGGAGAGCGCGGTCATGAACCCCGCCGTAGTCGGCCGTCTGAACGCATTTTCCAGGGCGCACCCCGAAGCTGACGTGCTTTTTTCCTGCGGCCCGCGGCAGCAGCTGATTCACCAACTTGCAACCGGTAAAATCGACGTTGCCCTGGTCTATCCCACCGAGGAAGCGATGCCTTCCAATCTACAAAAGCAGTACGTGGTGCTGCCCTGTGATGCATCAAAAATCGGGGTTCCCATCCAGCCCATCCCATCGGGCCGCTGGCAGGTAACACTGGAGCTTCTTTCCCACATCAATCCGGAAGAACACGAGGCCGCCAGCCAGCTGGACTGGTTCCTGACCTCCGCATCCTGACCAAATGAGGGGGCATGGAAGGAATCATCGTTCCATGCCCACCGTTTGATTCCCATGCTCTCTACTCTAGAAAGTATGGTATAATGGCGGTGCACACAAAAAGGGGGCGGACACCTTGGAACCAACACAGCGCACGTCGGCGCAGCCATGTTCTCCACAGCCGGAAAAGGGCGTGAAGAAAGGGCGGCTGAAAATCTTTTTTGGCTATGCAGCCGGCGTCGGAAAGACCCACGCCATGCTGCAGGCCGCCCGCGCCGCTGCACAGCACGGGATGGATGTGGCAGTCGGATATATCGAGCCCCACACCTGTCCGGAGACGCTGGCGCTGCTGGATGGTCTGGAGCGGCTGCCAAATCAGCGCGTCCGGCCCGGCGAGTTCGATTTGGACGCGGCGCTGCAGCGAAAACCCCAGTTGATTCTGGTGGACGAGCTGGCCCACACCAACGCCCCCGGCTGCCGCCACAAAAAGCGGTATCAGGACGTGGCGGAGCTGCTGCAGGCGGGCATCAACGTCTATACGACGGTCAATGTGCAGCACATTGAAAGTCTCAACGACACGGTTTTCTCCATCACCGGCGTCACCGTGCGGGAACGCATCCCCGATTCCGTATTTGACCGCGCCGACCAGGTGGAGATCGTTGACATTGAGCCTGCGGAGTTGATGGAGCGGCTGAAAAACGGGAAAGTCTGCCGGGGCCAGAAGGCGCAGCTGACCGCGCCGGGCTTCTTCACCCCGGCCAATTTGACCGCGCTGCGTGAGATTGCCCTGCGCCGCTGTGCCGACCGGGTCAACAACCGGGACGAAGGCAGAAGGCCCCCCGGGGAGGAGTACCACACCGAGGAGCATATTCTGGTGTGCCTCTCCTCGTCCCCCTCCAACGAAAAAATCATCCGCACCGCCGCCCGCATGGCCCAGGCCTTCAAGGGTGCCTTTACCGCACTGTTCGTGGAGACGCCGGACTTTTCCGCCATGAGCAAGGAGAACTTGCAGCGGCTGCGCAGCAACATCCGCCTGGCGGAGCAGCTTGGCGCAACCATCGAAACGGTGTACGGTGCGGATATTCCCCTTCAAATTGCAGAATTTGCCAGACTGTCCGGTGTATCGAAGGTCGTGGTGGGCCGCAGCGCGGCCTCGCCAAGCCGTCTGTTCCGAAAGCAGAACCTGACCGAACGGCTGATTGCCGCCGCCCCCTATCTGGACATCCACATCATTCCAGACTCCGTTTCCAGCACGCCCTACCACACGCGCAACGTCAGCAAACGCGCGTTTTCCGTGGCAGACACCATAAAAAGCATTGCCATCCTGCTGCTGGTCAGCTTGATCGGCTGGGTCTTTGACTGTGTTGGCTTTGAGGATGCCAACATCATCATGGTCTACGTACTGGGCGTTCTGGTTATCTCGGTTGTGACCCAGAACCGGATCTACAGTCTCTGCTCCTCCATTATCAGCGTACTGGTCTTTAACTTTTTCTTTACCGAGCCCCGCATGAGCCTGCAGGCCTACGAGACGGGCTACCCGGTCACCTTTCTGATTATGTTCCTCTCGGCCTTTATGACCAGCTCCCTGGCCGGGAAGCTCAAGGAACACGCCCACCGGTCCGCTTTAGCCGCAGTACGAAATAAGATCCTCTTTGACGTAAACCAGTCCCTCCAGCAGGCACGGGATCGGGACGAGATCATCCGTGCCACCGCCCGTCACCTGAATCGGCTGACACAAAAGGACGTGGTCGTCTACCCGGCCGAACATGGAACGCTGGGGGCACCCCAGATGTTCCAGGCCGCGCAAGATCAGGAGGATGCCGAAGCTTACACAGACGCGCATGAGCGTGAGGTCGCCCTTTGGGTGCTGAAAAACAACAAGCACGCCGGCGCCACCACCCAGACCTTCTCCAACGCAAAATGCCTGTACTTTGCCATCCGCATCAATCAAAAGGTGTACGGGGTCGTGGGCATCGCGGTGGGCCGGGATCTGATCGACCGCTCGGAACACGGGATGCTGCTGTCCATTTTGGGGGAATGTGCCCTGGCTCTGGAAAACGAGAAAAACGCCAGAGAGAAGGAAGAAACCGCCGTTTTGGCCCAGAAGGAACAGCTCAGAGCCAATCTGCTCCGCTCCATTTCCCACGACCTGAGGACACCCCTCACGTCCATTTCCGGCAACGCCAGCAACTTTCTTTCAAACGGCGATCAGATGGACGATCTGACAAAGCGCCAGCTGTTCACCGATATTTACGACGACTCCATGTGGCTTATCAACCTGGTGGAAAACCTGCTCTCGGTGACCCGGCTGGAGGAAAACCATCTGAGCCTGCATATCAGCTCTGAGCTGGTGTCCGATGTGATTGAGGAGGCCCTGAAGCACATCGACCGCCGCAAGGTGGACTACCATATCACCGTCCACCACCAGGACGAGTTTCTGCTGGCCAGGATGGACGCGAAGCTCATTGTGCAGGTCATCATCAATTTGGTGGATAACGCCATTAAATATACCCCTCCGGGCAGCCATATTGAGCTTGCCACCAGACCGGAAAACGGTATGGCGGTCATTTCCGTCTCCGACAACGGAGGGGGCATCCCGGATGATAAGAAGCCCAGAATTTTCGATATGTTCTACACCGGTGCCAACAAGGTCGCAGACAGCCGCCGCAGTCTGGGTCTGGGTCTGTCGCTGTGCAAATCCATTGTCACCGCCCACGGCGGGACGATCTCCGTGTCGGACCATCTGCCCCGCGGTACCGTATTTACATTCACCCTGCCTATGGAGGAGGTAACACTTTATGAGTAAAGTCACGATTCTGGTCGTGGAGGACGACCCCTCGGTCAAAAACCTGATGACGACCACCCTGCGTACGCACGACTATAACTTTCTGACCGCCAACAACGGAGAAAGCGCCATTATGGAGGCCTCCTCCCACAATCCCGACATCGTTCTGCTGGATCTCGGGCTGCCCGATATGGACGGCATGGAGGTCATCCGCAACATCCGAAGCTGGTCCAACCTGCCTATCATTGTCATCAGCGCCCGCAGCGAGGACATGGACAAAATCGAGGCTCTGGACGCAGGCGCGGACGACTACCTGACCAAGCCCTTCTCCGTGGAGGAGCTTCTGGCCCGTCTCCGGGTCACCCAGCGCCGCCTTTCCATGATGTCCGGCGAGGCGGAGCCCGCTCGCTTTGTCAATGGCGCGCTGGAGATCGACTACGCCGCGGGCTGTGCGATTCTGAACGGGGAAGAGCTTCACCTGACCCCAATTGAGTATAAGCTCCTGTGTCTGCTGGCCCGGAACGTAGGCCGTGTGCTGACCCACACCTACATTACCCAGCACGTCTGGGGCCACTGCTGGGACAACGACGTGGCCTCCCTGCGGGTATTCATGGCCACCCTGCGGAAAAAATTGGAGGCCGCCCCCGGTTCTCCCCAGTATATCCAGACCCATGTGGGCGTGGGTTACCGCATGGTTCGGGTGGAATAAATGCACTTGGTTTGGGTGGCAGAAACAAAAACCGCCGCCGATCCATAGCGATCCGCGATGGGAGCAAATCAAAGGCGATTTTGTTTTGGGGCCTGGCTGAGAAATCTGCCAGGCCCTTTTTCTCTTTGCCCCAGAACAGCTTGTGGACATGCCGCTGAGCTTGAGCCGGTTTCTGCGCAAAATAATTTGCAGACCCCTTTTGAATTGAGGTCTGCAAATCATATCCATGTTCTTTTTGCGGAATTTGTAGGATCTGCTCTTTAATCCAGGGCATTGACCGCAAGATATGTATCCTCGTAAGCAAACGCCTTACTTCCATGATAGTCAATCTTCTTTGTTAAATTCATCAACCGGCTGGATGTGAGTCGTTCTCCATGTTCCAGCATTTTTTCTTCCTTCCTGCGGCATCTCATAATAATGTGCCAGTGATACTCAATTAGGGCTGCAAGGATAAGATTTTTGATTGTATTCATATTTGACTCCTCTGTATATCTGTTTCGTTTCGTGATTCGATCACGTCGCTATTATAACAGTTGAACACAACCGAAACGTGTCGAGGAATGGAAAAGAAAAACTTCCCTCCTGCGTTTCTCCGGTCCATCCAGATATAGAAGCCCTCCACTTAAAAATGGACGTGTAATCACATCCTTTTATTTACAAAAAGAGGAAAATAATACGAAACTACCTTGCTAAAGTCGGTCGACTATTGTATAATTCGTATGTACATTTTCGGTTTACTTACTTGGCATTCTTTGTGGTGATTGCCGAAAACATCTGCTATAACGGACGATTTCTCCCGTATACCGGCAGAAAAAAGGCAAAAAGTGTCGATTTTTGGCATAAGGACTGAAAAAGATACCGTTCAGGCAGACCGATAAATTATTCGGGAGGTAAAAACATGAAGTACGTTTTCAACGAAGAGAGAAACGAAAAGATGCGCCACATCCTGATGATGCAGCCCACCGAAGAAGAGGCACTGCGTCTGGTTGAAAAGGATGAAACCGATGCAGAGGCATGGTACGCCTATGCCACCGCTCTGGGACTGAACAATAAGATTCCCGAGTCCATCGAGGCCTATTCCCACGGGATTGCCTGCAATCCGTTCTATGCCCCCAACTACTTCGGCCGCTCCAGAAAGCACAACACCCAGGGCAACTACTGGGCCGCTATGGCCGACCTGACCATGTCCCTGCGTCTGGACGAGAGCAACTGGATCTACTGGTACTACAGAGCTACCACCCAGAACCTGGCCGGCCATCTGGAGGAGTCCATCGACGACTTCCGTATGTGCCTGAAGTATTCCGCTCCCCACGAGCACTACCCTCTCGTGGACTGGATTTACAACACCTACGCCGAGCTTGGGCAGTATGATGAGGCCGAGAAGGCTCTGGATCTGGTTCCCGACGATCTGGAGGCTCCTCAGATGGACTGGGGCTATGTCCGCTCTGTCCAGCTGTGCAAGGGCATTGTCTCCCCGGAGGAGTACATCGACATTCCTCTGATGGAGAAATCCGTCCTGCCCGTCAAAAACCGCGTACAGCTGGAGCTGAACGGCATGTACTTCACCCTGTACAACTACTGGATGGTCCACGGCGATCCCGATAAGGCCGCCGACGCGATCCGCGAGCTGCAGAAGATCCCCTATCCCGGTGCCTTCGGTTACACCAAGTCTATCCCCATTGCCAAGAAGCTGGGCATCATTAAGTAAGGAGGAACCTACGATGATTGAGCGCATCGATCAGGGCAGATCGTTTTCCAGAGCTGTCAAGCATAACGGGGTCATCTACTTCTGCGGTCACGTAGATGGTAAGATGCACGATACCATCGCCGGTCAGACCCAGGCTCTGTGCGAAGCGTATGAGCGGCTTCTTGCAGAGAACGGCAGCGACAAGGATCACATGCTGTCTGTGACCATTTATATTTCCGATCTAAGTCTCAAGGACGAGATGGACCGCGTTTGGGATGCCTGGCTCACACCCGGCTGCGCGCCTGCGAGAGTGTGTGTGGAAGCGAAGATTCCCGAGGGCTTTTTCCTCGAAATGAGCGTGGTTGCCGCCTTGAAGTAAGGGTTCAAGGGACACGGGACGGCAGATTTGTTGTGAGGACTGCCGTCCCTTTGTGAAGCGTGCAGGAGGAAAACTATGTTAAAGTATGTCATCAAGAGAATACTTCAGCTGATCCCCACATTGTTTCTGGTGTCGATTGTGGTGTTCGGAATGGTCCGTATCATTCCGGGCGAGCCCATCACGCTGCTGTATGGTATCTCCGAGGGCGGCGGTGCCAGCCAGGAATACATGGACAAGATGAAGGAAGAACTGGGTCTGAACGACCCACTGCCTGTCCAGTATGGAAACTGGATCGCAGGTGTTTTGAAGGGCGATATGGGTACGTCCCTGCTGACCCATAAGGCCATCACCGATGAGCTGGGAAATCGGTATAAATATACACTCATACTGGCGGTTTGGGGTACGCTTGTGGGCTCTGTCATCGGCGTTATCTGCGGCATCCTGGCGGCTGCCCATCATAACCGGGCGGGAGACAACATCGTGATGGTCATCTCCATGATCGCGGTGTCGGTCCCGTCGTTCTTCTTAGCCATGCTGCTAAAACTGATATTCTGTCTGAATCTTGGTCTCCTGCCAAGTATGGGACTGAAATCGTGGCAGCACGCCATTCTTCCCGTTGCGACTTTGGGTCTGGGTGCCGTCGGTCTGATCGCCAGAACCACCCGTTCCTCCATGCTGGATGTGATCAACCAGGACTACATCCGCACGGCCAGAGCCTACGGCTTCTCCAAAGTCAGAATCGTGCTTTCCTATGCCTTCAAAAATGCGCTGATCCCTGTCCTGACCGCCATCGGCCTGCGTTTTGGCAGTCTGCTGGCCGGTGCAGCGCTGGTGGAGGCCATCTTCTCCATCAACGGAATCGGCAGCTTCCTGGTCAACAGCGTAAACGGACGAGACTACCCGGCTATCCAGGGCACGGTCCTGGTGCTGGCTGCGTCCTTCGTACTGGTCAACACCCTGGTTGACATTCTTTACGGACTGGTCGACCCGAGAGTGAAGTACGAATAGGAGGAACGAACATGAAATCCAGCGTTGCAAAACGATTTTTTAAGCGAAAAGTCTCCATCATCGGATTGGTCATCCTGCTGACCTTTTTCGCTATGGCCCTGATAGGCCCTTATCTGTGTCCCTACGATCCACTCGAACAGAACCGCGCGGTCATCAGCCAGGGTCCCAGTCTGGAGCATCTCTTCGGAACGGACTATCTGGGGCGTGACTGCTTCACCCGGATCGTGTATGGCGCGCGGGTGTCTCTGATGATCAGCTTCACCGGCGTTCTGAGCGGCTGCCTCATCGGTGTGATCCTGGGCGTGTTCGCCGGCTACTTCGGCGGCTGGGTGGATGTGGTGATCTCCCGAATGATGGACGTTATGCTGGCCTTCCCCGGTCTGCTGCTGGCCATCGTCATCGTGGCGATCCTGGGCAACGGTACACAAAATACGATTGTTGCAATTGCAGTCTTTGCCGTGCCATCCATCGCACGCATGGTCCGCGGCGTCGTCATTTCCAATAAGGATGCCCAGTACATCGGGGCTGCAAAGGTCATGGGTGAGTCCGACCTGCGAATCGTGTTCACCCACATCATCCCCAACTCCGTGTCTCAGATCATCGTCAACGTGACGCTGAACCTGGGTACTGCCATCCTGACCTCCTCCTCTCTCTCTTTTCTGGGTCTGGGCGTTCAGCCCCCCAGCCCTGAGTGGGGTGCCATGCTGAACAAGGCAAAGGACGTATTGAGCCGCAACCCCTGGGAAGCGTTCTTCCCCGCCCTGGCCATTACACTTGTGGTTATGAGCTTCAGCCTTGTCGGTGACGGTCTGCGCGATGCACTGGACCCCAAGCTGAAGAACGTGTCGTAAAGGAGTGAGGCGGATGGAACCAATTTTAGAGATCAAGAACCTGAAAACCTACTTCTTCACCGAAGAGGGCGTCGTCCCCGCTGTGGACGGCGTGGATATGCACCTGGAGCAGGGCGAAACCCTGGCCATTGTGGGCGAGAGCGGCTGCGGCAAGAGCGTGACCGCCATGTCCACCATGCGGATCGTCCCGACCCCGCCCGGAAAGATTCTGGAGGGCGAGATCCTCTATAAGGGGGAGGACCTGCTGAAAAAAAGTGAGCGGGACATGCGTAAGATCCGCGGAAATGAGATCTCCATGATCTTTCAGGAGCCGCTGACTTCCCTGAACCCCGTCTTTACCATTGGAAAACAGCTGAGCGACATTCTCCGGCTGCATCAGGGCCTGGACAAAGCCCAGGCCCGCGAAAAGTCCATTGAGATGCTCAAAAAGGTCCGGATTCCTTCTCCTGAGAAGGTCATCGACGACTTTCCTCATCAGCTCTCCGGCGGTATGCGTCAGCGCGTGATGATCGCCATGGCACTGGCCTGCGACCCCAGTATTCTGATCGCGGACGAGCCCACCACGGCGCTGGATGTTACCATTCAGGCCCAAATCATGCACCTGCTGAGCGACCTGAAAAAGGAGCGCAATACCTCAATCATCATCATCACCCACGATCTGGGCGTGGTGGCCCAGATTGCACAGAATGTCATGGTCATGTACGCCGGACAGGAAGTGGAGTACGCAGATGTGAAGAGCATCTTCAAGGAGCCGCTCCACCCCTACACCAAGGGCCTGCTGGCCTCCATTCCCATTCTGGGTGTGGAGCAGGACACGCTGTACAGCATCAAGGGAAACATTCCCGCCCCCAAGGACTACCCCGCCGGCTGCCGGTTCTCCCCCCGCTGTGACCAGGCCTGCGAGCGATGCGCTAAGGAGATGCCCCCGCTCGTAACGCTGGAAAATGGCCGGCAGGTACGGTGCTGGATGTATGCAGGAGGTGACTGTGATGAAGGATGATGTGTTGCTGGAACTGAAGGACCTGAAAATTTACTACACGGTCAAGACCAAGGAGCTGATTCCCAAGAAAGCGTATGTCAAGGCCGTGGACGGCATCAGCCTTCAGATCAAGCGGCAGGAGGCCTTTGGCATCGTCGGTGAGAGCGGCTGCGGCAAGTCCACCACCGGCCACGCCATCGTGGGTCTGCTGCACCCCACAAGCGGCGATATCCTGTATGAGGGAGAGTCCATCGTCAGCAAGAACAAGCGCCGCAGCAAAGAGATGGCCCAGAAGATTCAAATTATCTTTCAGGACCCCTATTCCTCCCTGGACTCCCGCTTCACCGTCGGGCAGTGCATTGCAGAGCCCCTGGTGGCCAACAAGATCGGCACCAAGCAGGAGCAAATGGCTCGTGTGCAGGAGCTGATGCAGGAGGTTGGTCTGAACAAGGACCAGATCACCCGCTATCCCCACGAGTTTTCCGGCGGCCAGCGACAGAGAATCGGAATCGCCAGGGCACTTGCCTTGAATCCCTCTCTGATCGTCTGTGACGAGCCGGTCTCCGCACTGGACGTGTCCATTCAGTCCCAGATCCTCAACCTGATGCAGGAGCTGAAGGAGAAACGCGGCCTGACCTATCTGTTCATCTCCCACAACCTGAGTGTGGTCCACCACCTCTGTGACCGGATCGCGGTGATGTATCTGGGCAACCTCATGGAGCTGGCAGAAAAGAAGCAGCTGTTTGAAAACCCCAAGCATCCCTATACCCAGGCGCTGCTGGATGCCATCCCCATCGCAGACCCGGAGCGTATGACCATGAAGTCCGAGCTGCAGGGCGACGTTCCAAGCCCCATGCATCCGCCCGAGGGCTGCTGCTTCCATACCAGATGCCCCCACGCCAGACCCGAGTGCGCAAAAATCAAACCCGCGCCTGTGGAAGTGGAGCCGGGCCACTTTGTCGCCTGCCATCTGGTCAGCGACTCCGCGCCAAAAACCTGATCGTGTAACCTTTGCTGCAACCGAAACCATGAATGAAAGAATCTAAGGGGTGACGTGAAAATGAAACTGAAGAACGTACTGGCACTTGCATTGACTGTGTGCATGTGCACCACCGCATTGGCCGGCTGTGGAAAAAAAGACAACTCCACATCCGGGACCCCCGGATACCGCGACACCATCGTAATTGCCGCCAGCAGCGACCAGAACTATATGGATGGTCAGATGAACAACACCAACGATATGTTCCTGCGAGCCACCTATTCTCAGCTGGTCAGAAGAGACGCCAATAATCAGATCGTCGGCGATCTGGCCGAGTCCTGGACCACCTCTGAGGACGGCTGCACCTGGACCTTCAAGCTGAAGCAGGGTGTCAAGTTCCACAGCGGCAAGGAGCTGACCTCCGCCGATGTCAAGGCCAGCTATGACCGGCTGCTCGACGAGGAAAACCCCGTCCGGTACACCAGCCTGGCCACCGGTTACATCAAGGAATGCAACGCTCCCGATCCCTACACGGTCGAGCTGGTTACCTACACCCCCGTCGCCCCCATGCTGGCCAACCTGTGCCATCGTTCGCACCTGATTTTGAACGCCGACTACATTGAGCAGTACGGCCTGGATCTGGGCCTGACCGTTGAATCGGTGGACGGCACCGGCCCCTACCGCATGGCTTCGTGGGACCCCAACCAGGAGATGATTCTGGAGCGCTTTGACGACTACTTTAACGGCGCCGTTCCCACCAAGACAGTCGATATTGTCATCGTTCCCGATGCCAACGCCCGTCTGATGGCCCTTCAGACCGGCGAAGTCGATGTGGGTATCATCGCCGCCAACGACATTGATGCCGCCCGGGAGAATCCTGACCTTCAGATCGCCTCCTTCGACGGCATCGGCTCCTATGGTCTCCAGTTCAACTGCGCCAACGAGTATCTCTCCGACCCGCTGTGCCGCCAGGCGGTCAGCTATGCCATCGACCGCCAGGCCATCGTGGACACCCTGCTGAAGAACGTGGCCATGGGCGTCAGCACCAGCCCTGTCAACCCCCTGGTCTGGGGCTATAACGATCTGGGCGTGATCGAGCAGGATCTGGAGAAGTCCAAGGAGCTGCTGGCCAAGGCCGGCTATCCCAACGGGTTTGAGTTCTCCATCATGGTTCTGCCCAGCTACAACAAGGCTCTGGAAATCACGGAGATGGTCGTCTCCGATCTGGCCAAGGTGGGCATCACTGCCAAGATTGAGACCGTAGACGGGGCCACCTTCAAGGGGCATATGGGAAACCGTTCCTTCCCCGGCGACAACTTCCCCTATGGTATGCTCTTCATGGGCTACGGCGCAGGCACTGCTGACTGCGACGAGGGACTCCGCCGCATCTGGACCACCTCTCCCGACGGAAACAACAACAATAACTACGGCTGGTACTCCAACGCCCGTGTTGACGAGCTGCTGGAGGCTGCCGCTGGCGAAATGGATGAGGCCAAGCGCCTTGCGCTGTACAAGGAAGCCGAGCAGAGCCTGTTCCTGGATGACCCCGCCGCTGTCTGGCTTTATGACTCCTACGATGTCTGCTGCCTGAGCAGCAAGGTGGAGGGCTTCAAGCAGAACGTCAACGCCGTTATCTTCTGGGACGAGCTGCGCATCGCCGAGTAAGAGACAAGCATCCGACGGACTGCCCACTCCAACATGATAGTATCAAGCCGCGCCCAAATCCCTTCGGATTTGGGCGCGGCTTTCTTTAACGTCACTTGCTGCATACCGGAACGATAAGCACTTGCCTCCTTTTCCCCGTTTCCACCATTGCAGGGCCGCGGTCGAACCTATTGCGGCCTAAACTTCTACGCTCAGACATTGGGGAGCCTCATTGCATTTTGTATAAACACGTGCTATCATTTCTATATGTTATCGGCTGGACCAGCTTGTAACATCATATTTACATGAAAGGTTGGATGATCCATATGAAACGGTCTGTCGCAGCCATGCTTCTCGGTCTTATGCTCGTTTGCTCTTTGGTCGGGTGCGGCAAAAAGGACAATGCAGCAAACTCCGCTCCCTCTGCCGCTATGTTCTCTGTCACAGGTACAAACGCAGTTTTGTATGATGCTGCCGTGGATTTTCTCTCCAAGCAAAACGATTCCGACGTATTCCTGCCTGTTCTTGGTATCGTTGGCACATTTGAAAACGAAGCCGGAACTACCTGCTACGTCCTGCATTGTGACCAATATATCTTTCCGGGCCTGAGCAAAGCTATCGCAGACAAGGAGGGCTTGACAGGCTTCCCCGGCCAAAGCGTCCTGTGGATGTGCGTCGAAATCGGAGCAGATGGGAACGTCGCCTCTGTGAAGGCTTCTTTGGACGGAGAACCCGACCATCCCGACTCCATTCGGGATATTTGCGGACCACTCACGCAGCTGGCAGATACCATTCTTTCTGGTTCCAGCCCCAGCGTGACCGAGACCTTCCCTGATATGGAGCCCATGGAGATGCTTCAGCTTTATGTGGACGCACAGAACTAATCCGGCATCTAGTTTGAGGACTGGCAGAGAAATCTGCCAGTCCTTTTTCTTTATCTAATTTTTTTGAACCGCACGTCTCCACTTAAAGTGCATTTCAGAGTGTCGAA
>JAHHSC010000029.1 GCA_020025455.1 Lawsonibacter sp.
ACAAAACATTTGCGGCAAAATCGTGTATGGACAGTGAATTTTTTGTGAACGTTTCGCCTTTTTCCCGTCGTTCCCCTCCAACGGCAGAAAGCGAGCCCCGTGTTCTGCGGGGCTCGCTTTCTTGTATGTGTGTGTAAAGGAGAGGGAGAATGAGAACGGATTTTGGTATCTTGTTTCCAGCCATAGAGTACAAAATATTTGCGGCAAAATCATGTATGCACCATGAATTTTTTGTGAACATTTTCCCTTTTCGCTCCCTTTTCCCCTCCAGACAGCAGAAAACGAGCCCCGTGTTCTGCGGGGCTCGGTTTCTTGTGTGTGTGTAAAGGAGAGGGAGAATGAGAAAGGATTGTGTATCTTGTTTACGCCCATAGAATACAAAACATTTGCGGCAAAATCGTGTATGCACAGTGAATTTTTTGTGAACGTTTCGCCTTTTTCCCGCCGTTCCCCTCCAACCGCAAAAAACGATCTCCGTGTACGCCCCCATCACACTTGACTGTCCCCCTCTATCGTGGGATAATGGGATATTACATATAATGCCATACCAATCTGAATGGGAGATGTGTGAATCGTGATAAAAGCACTGCTCCGTGCCGCCATCCGTGGCGGAGACCCCGAAGATCCCGAGGTACGCCGCCGCTGTGGCGCGCTGTCCGGCGGGGTGGGCATCCTGCTCAACCTGCTTCTGGCCACCGGGAAGCTGGCCGGCGGTCTCATCACCTCCTCCGTGGCCATTGCGGCAGACGGCGTCAACAACCTGTCGGACGCGGCCACCTCGGTCGTCACGCTCATCGGCTTCCGGCTGTCGGTGCAGGCGGCCGACGCCGACCACCCCTTTGGGCACGGCCGCTTCGAGTACATCGCCGGTCTGGTGGTGTCCCTGGCCATCCTGCTTATGGGGCTTGAGGTAGGTCGCTCTGCCTGCTCGTCCCTGTTCCACCGGGAGGAGGTTTTGTTCTCCCCGGTGGCAATCGTGATTTTGTGCCTCTCCATTGCTGTAAAGCTGTGGATGTTCTTTTTCAACCGTGCCATGGGCCGCGCCATCGACTCCACGGCTATGGAGGCAGCGGCCGCCGACTCCCTCTCGGATACCCTGTCCACCGGTGTGGTCCTGCTGTCCGCTCTGGCCGACCACTTCTTCCGCATCCATGTAGACGGTCTTGCCGGTCTGCTGGTGGCCGCATTCATCCTGAAAACGGGCTGGGAGTCCGTTCGAGACACCCTGGACCCTCTGCTGGGCCGGCCCATGGACCCGGATCTGGCCCGTGATATCGACGAGATCGCCGTCAGCCACGAGAATATTCTGGGGATTCACGACTTGGTCTACCACGATTACGGCCCCGGTCGGGCCATGATGTCCTTCCACGCTGAGGTCCCCGCCGAGGGGGATATTCTGGCGCTCCACGACATGATCGACCATGTGGAGCAGGAGCTGAAGGCCCGCCATCACATCGACACCGTGATCCACATGGACCCCGTGGTCCGGGACGAGCACACCGAGGCTACCCGCCGTCAGGTGGCTGAGCTGGCCCGTGAAATTGACCCCGCCATGACCATCCACGATTTCCGCATGGTTCCCGGGCCCACCCATACCAACCTGATCTTTGAACTGGTGCTCCCCTACAGCTCCCGTCTGACCGAGAGCGAGGCCCGCAGCGCCATGACCGAGAAGCTCCAGAACCTGGACCCCAGCTTCAACCCCATCATTCAGGTGGAGCACTCCTTCGTAGACGACCGAACCGAGCGGTAATTTACAAATTATTCACCTAAGGGACTGTCCCTACGGTATAATAAAGATAACAATTCTATTGCTGTGATTTTACATGAAATGGGGTACCCACTGTGGCAAAAAAAGTTCTGATTGTAGAAGACGATGGCAACATTGCCGAGCTGCTCCACCTCTATCTGGAAAAAGAGGGCTTTGAGACTCAGGTGGCCAACGACGGCGGCAAGGGCGTGGAGCTGTTCCGCTCCTTCCAGCCCGATTTGGTGCTGCTGGATCTGATGCTGCCCGTCATGGACGGCTGGTCCGTCCTGCGCCAGATCCGGGGGGACGGCAAAACCCCCGTCATCATGCTCACCGCAAAGGGCGAGACGCAGGACCGGGTGTCCGGCCTGGAGCAGGGCGCCGATGACTATATCGTCAAGCCCTTTGAGATGAAAGAGGTGCTGGCCCGCATCCATGCGGTTCTTCGCCGCACCTCCGGGGCCGAGGAGGAGACCGGCGAGAAGAAGCTCTCCTTTGACAAGCTGGTCATCAATCTGGACTCCTACGAGCTGCTGGTGGACGGTCAGCGGGTGGATACCCCGCCAAAGGAGCTGGAGCTGCTGTTCCACCTGGCCTCCTCCCCCAACCGCGTGTTTACCCGCAACCAGCTGCTGGACGAGGTGTGGGGCTTTGACTACTTCGGCGACAGCCGCACCGTGGACGTCCACATCAAGCGCCTGCGTGAAAAGCTGGAGGGCGTAAGCGACCAGTGGCGGCTCAAGACCGTCTGGGGTGTGGGCTACAAGTTTGAAGTGGGCACCACCGCGGACAAGGCCAGGTGATCGCCTTTGAAATCCCTCTATAAACGCCAGCTGAGCATGATGGTCAGCATCACCCTGCTGTCCTTCACCCTGCTGTCCGCCTCCTTCATGCTGCTCAGCTACCGCTATATCATCACCGAGAAGCGTGGGGCAATGGGCCACAACGCCGGCTACATCGCCTCGTTCACCTCCTCGTTCTTCCAGCAGTACGGCACCATCGACAGTGACTTCTACCGCTACTATGTGGCCTCCATCGCGCTCATCTCCGACTCCCACGTGATTGTGGCCAACCCGGACGGCGAAATTCTGGTGGCCACCGATGGTACGCAGTTCTTTGGCCGCGGCACCCAGCACGTCCCCACCTCCGTCGTGGAGTCGGTCCTGAACGAGGGCAGCTACGCCGGTATGACCACGCTGGGCGGGTTCTACACGGAAAAACGGTACATGGCCGCCCTGCCCATCACCGCTGAGCTTGGCAGCACCAATGTGGTCCGCGGTATGGTACTGGTATCGGACGAGGCCTCCGGTCTTGCCGAGATGTGGTCTGCCACTGCGACCATATTCTTCTTCTCCGCCGTCGTCGTGCTGCTGATCTCCGTGGTGGTGAGCACCATCACCTCCGCCCGCCAGGCCCGGCCCCTCAACGAGATGGCCGAGGCCGCCCGCAAATTCGGACGGGGCGAGTTCGATGTACGGGTCACCGGATGCGACGACCACTGTGACGAGATCTGCACCCTGGCGGAATCCTTCAACTCCATGGCAAGCTCCCTGCAAAAGGTGGAGGCCCAGCGTTCGGAATTCATCGCCAACGTTTCCCACGAGCTAAAGACCCCCATGACCACCATTGCGGGCTTCGCCGAGGGAATTCTGGACGGCACCGTCCCGCCGGAGCGACAGCGTGAGTCCCTGGAGATCATCGTCTCGGAGACCAGGCGGCTGAGCCGTCTGGTGCGGCGGATGCTGGATCTGAGCCGTCTCAACGCCCTGTCCGAGGACAACGTCACCGCCCAGCAGCAGTTCGACCTCACCGAGGTCGTCTCCCGGGTGCTGATCAGTCTGGAAGGCAAAATCACCGGCCGGGATCTGGATGTGGACGTGCAGATGCCGGAGGATAAGCTGATGGTCTGGGGCGACCCGGACTCCATCACCCAGGTGTGCTACAACCTGGTGGACAACGCCGCCAAGTTTGCCGCCCCCGGCACCGCCCTTACCATCCAGATCACCAAAAAGGACGGCAAAGCCTTCACCTCCATCAGCAACCTGGGGGCCACCATCCCCGCCGGGGAGCTGCCCCTGCTCTTTGACCGGTTCCACAAGGCGGACTACTCCCGCTCCATGGACCGGGAGGGTGTGGGTCTGGGGCTCTATATCGTCAAGACCATCCTGAGCAATTTGAAAGAAACAATCACGGTCACCAGTGAGGACGGCGTCACCAAGTTCACCTTCACCCTGACACTGGCCTGACCGTCTGGAGGGATCTAATTGGAAGAGAATCACGACGGACTTTGGAACGGCGGCTCCTGGGAGCAGCCCTCCGCCACTTATATGCCGCCCCCCGCCTTTCCCGTCCCCCAGCCGCAGCCCTCGGTGCTCCGGCCCAGACGGCAGAAGCGGCGCCGCCGCCTGCCGTGGTATGGCTGGCTCTTCCTTGCTCTGTTCCTATTTGGCGTTGTGGCCACCGGACTTCAGTGGTATTGGTACGGCGCTCCCTGGGCCAACTCGGACGGCTCCTACGGCCAGGAGGACGACTATGAGTTCCAGAACAAGGAGGACTACAGCCGCCAGCCCCCCACTATCCCCGCCGCCCCCACCGGGCTTGGGGTGGAGCTTGCTCTGGTTCCCGCCGGGCGCGAGGCTTTGAGCTTCACCCAGATCTACGACAAGAACCTGCCCTCCATCGTGTCCATTGACGCACTGAGCCATAACTCCCGCTCCACCGGCACCGGGATCGTCCTCACCCCGGACGGCTACCTGGTCACCAACGCCCATGTGGTGGCTGAGGCCCAGCTGGTCCAGGTGATCCTCCACGATAACCGCGTGCTGGAGGCCGCGCTGGTGGGCTTTGACCCGGACGAGGACCTGGCCGTTTTGAAGGTCGAGGCCCAGGGGCTGACCCCCGCCCAGTTCGGTGACTCCAATCTGCTGCGGCAGGGGGACCGGGTGGCCGCGCTGGGGGACTCTCTGGGCTACCGCTCCACCATCACCGACGGCATTGTGTCCGCGCTGGACCGGGAGGTGGACATGGACGGGCACGGCATGGCCCTCATCCAGACCAGTGCCGCCATCAACCCCGGCAACTCCGGCGGCGCTCTGCTGAACGAGTACGGACAGGTGGTGGGCATCACCACCATAAAAATCGTCTCCAAGGACGGCTCTGCCGAGGGCATGGGCTTTGCCATTCCCTCCCGGCGGGTCAAATATGTGGCCGACCTGCTGCTGGCCGGGGAAACGGTCCGGCCCGGCGTGTTCGGCATCACCGTGGACCGCTACCCCGCATCGGGCGGCGGACTGCGGGTCGTTGATGTGGCCATGAACAGCGACGCCTCTGCCAAGGGCATCCGCCCCGGCGATGTGCTGCTGGAGGTGGACGGCGTTCCCGTTCTGGGCACCGAGGACCTGGCCAGACGGAAGCTGGACCGGGGTGCGGGCGACCTTGTCACCCTCACCGTCCGCCGGGACAGCGCGATCTTTACGGTGGAAATCGCGCTCATGTCCCCCGCGTCCTGATTCACCCTGAAACGGGCCCTGCGGGGCCCGTTTTTGTTGTCACCGGGCACACACTGTGGTATACTGAACTGAACTGCAAAGGGGGAACTGCCATGATAAACACGACCCTGTGTTACATCCGGGACGGAGAAAACTATCTGATGCTCCACCGGACCAAGAAGAAAAACGACATCAACCAGGACAAGTGGATCGGCGTGGGCGGCAAGTTCGAGGACAAGGAAAGCCCCGAGGACTGTATGCGCCGTGAGGTCTGGGAGGAGACCGGCCTTACCATCACCGACTACCGCTACCGGGGGCTTGTCACCTTTGTCTCCGACCGCTACGCCACCGAGTATATGCACCTTTTTACCATAGACGGCTTTTCCGGCCAGGTGAAGGAGTGCGACGAGGGCGATCTGGAGTGGATTCCCAAGGAAAAGCTGCTGAGCCTGCCCTCCTGGGAGGGCGACGCCATCTTCCTGAACCTGATGTTCCGGGACGAGCCCTTCTTTTCGCTGAAGCTGCGCTATGTAGGCGACACCCTGGCTGAGGCCGTGCTGAACGGCAGCCATCTGAAAGGAGCGCCTGAGGCATGATCGTCACCCTGGAAAACGAGTTTCTTACCGTCCAAATCGACGACACCGGGGCCCAGCTGTGCTCGGTCCGCACCCCCGCCGGGGTGGAGTATATCTGGCAGGCCGACCCCGCCGTCTGGGGCCGCCACGCCCCCCTGCTTTTCCCCATCATCGGGCGGCTGCAAAATAGCCAGTACACCCTGGAGGGCACGTCCTTCCAGATCCCCATGCACGGCTTTGCGCGGGACAGCGTGTTCACCGTGGCACAGCAGAGCCGCACGCAGGCGGTCTTTCAGCTCACCGACAGCCCGGAAACCCGCACCATGTTTCCCTTTTCCTTCCTGCTTACCGTCACCTTCCGTCTGGAGGGCAGAACGCTGACCAAGACCTGCACCGTGGAAAACCGCTCTGCGCGCACCATGTACTATGAGCTGGGCAACCACGACGGCTTCAACGCTCCCCTTGCCCACGGCGAGAGCATGGACGATTACGCTGTGGTTCTGCCCGGTCTGGACGTGCTGGAGCCATACGGCATGGACGAGCAGGGTATGCTCCACGCCAAAGGGGAGCGCTCCATTCCGCTCACCGGTCACAAGGTAGCCCTGAAGCCCTCTGTCTATGGTCTGGACACGGTTGTGGTGGACGAGCTGCCCCAGAACCGGGTCCTTCTGGTGGACAAGAGCGGAAAGGCCCGCATCACCCTGGACTTCCCTGACTATCCCTATCTGGGCATCTGGACCCAGGATAAACCCTTCGACACCAACTATGTGTGTCTGGAGCCCTGGTCCAGCCTGCCCGACTGCGCCTTTGTGGGCCGCAGTCTCAGCGAGAAGGCCGGCGTCCGCGTGCTGGAGGCCGGAAAAAGCGAAGCGCTCACCTACTGCGTACAGTTTGATTGACCGGACGCATCCATACACTCCGTATGTTTCAAAGAAAAACTCCGCACAGTATAAGCTGTGCGGAGTTTTTTATTACTGCATATAGCTTTCTGCCTTTACAAGGTCCATGTCCTCCAGGGTCAGAGGGCGGGTGCAGGGGTTCAGCAGACGGTTGACGGTATCCAGGGTCTTGTTCTGGTCCAGCTCAAAGCACCAGCGGTAGCGGCCCAGCACACCGTCGCCCCGGCCCTCCAGGGTAGCGGTCTCCACCTTACTCAGCAGACCGCCCTTCTGGGCCCCCTCAAAGGCCTGGGCGGCAAAGTAAAGCATGTCGTTCATCTTCATGTCGGTCTCCACGTGCTCGTTGAAGATCTTCACAAAGCCGTTGATCTTGGTCAGGCTGTTCCAGGAGACCAGCTTCTCGGCCAGAGCCACCAGCAGGGCCTGCTGGGTCTGGGTGCGGCCCACATCGGAGTAGCCCGACAGGTCGTTGTTCTTGCGGAACCGGGCCACCTCCATGGCCTGCTGGCCGTTCAGGTGGCGCTGGCCCTGCTTGTAGTGGATGTGCAGGCCCTTCTTGCCGCCCTGATAGGGGTCGTCGTAGTCCATGTCGCAGGGGATGTAGAAGTCTATGCCGTCCAGATAGTCCACCAGGGCGATGAAGCCCTTGATGTTCACCTTCACATAGTAGTCGATGGGGATGCCCAGCATCTTGGCGATATCATTGCGGCGTCCTTCCACACCGCCCGGGCCGTAGACCAGATGGGGATTTTTTCCCTTCTCCCGGCGGGTCAGGGTGTCACGGGGGATGGAGACCACGCCCACCTTCTGGTTGGGGATATCGTAGGTCATGACCATCATGGTGTCGGTGCGGAAGCCCTCCTCATCGGTGGCCGCCAGCAGGATGGTGTACACATTGTCCCGGCGGACCAGCTCAGACCCCGGCGATGCCATGCCGCTCGCGTCCGGTCCCTCCAGCTCCGCCGCAGAGGGCGCGGGGGGTTGGGGGAGTTCGCTCTGTTCCGGCGGCTGGACCAGAATGCGGACGGCCAGATAGCCCAGCACGATGATGGCGGAGATGACCACCAGCACCTTGTAGATGGTCCACAGGGCCCTCCTGCCAAAGCCCCGGTTCACCGCAGGGCGGCGGCTGGTGTACGCCCCCCAGTCCTCATCGTCATCGTCATATCGGTCGTTTTCCGGTTCATAGGCCTCAAACGCATATGCATCGCGTCGCTTCCGCCGGTCATACCGGTATTCGTCGTCATCGGTCTGCTTCCGTCGCCGGTCATGCCGGTTCCGTCTGGAAGGCTCAGCAGGTGCCAGGCGGGACGGGGGTGCACTCCGCCCGCCTTGTCTGCTGCCCATTTGCATATATTTCTCTTCCAGGGTCCTTCCCTCCTGCCTGCGTCATTTCTATTCAGTATAGCTTGTCCATCCCTCTTTCACAAGAGGCGACGGGGCATCTTTATCAAAACTTAAAAAATCAAACTGCTGTCGATCTCTGCAATGGAATGTACGCCGCACATAGTCATGGTGTCGGCCAGCTCGGCCTGCAATTTCCGGGTCAGCAGCTCCACGCCCTCTGCCCCGCCGCCGTAGACCGCGGTGACATAGGGCCGGGCCAGCACACAGCCGTCCGCGCCCATCGCCAGGGCCTTGCAGACATCCACACCGCTGCGGATGCCGCCGTCCACCAGCACGGTGAGCTGTCCCTTCATCGCCTGCGCGATGGCAGGCAGCACTTGAGCGGTAGCGGGCAGGCCGTCCTGCACCCGGCCGCCGTGGTTGGACACCACAATGCCGGCCGCTCCGGCCTCCAGCGCTTTTTCCGCCCCCCGGACCGTCATGATGCCCTTGATGAGAAAGGGGACCCCTGCATATTCGATGATCTCCCGCAGTTGGCTCACCGTCTTGGGGCCGGCAGGCGGGGTAAGCCCCTTCAAAAACGGCAGCCCGGCCGCGTCCACGTCCATGGCGAACACCCGCGCCCCGCTTGCCTTGGCCGCATCCAGCTTGGCAAACAGGGTGTCCCGGTCCCAGGGCTTTACGGTTGGGATGCCCATGCCGCCGTTCATTCCGATGGCTCGGGCGGCCGCCTCAAACACCGCGGGGTCGGTGCCGTCCCCGGTCATGGCGGCGATCCCCGCCCGGGCACAGGCAGGCACCAGAATGTCGTTGTACGCCTGGTCTGTATATTTGTCTCCGTAGTGGAGCTTTACCGCGCCCACCGGCCCGGCCAGCACGGGCAGGGCCAGCTTCTGTCCAAACAGGGTGCAGGCGGTATCCGCCTCTCCCCCGTCACAGATGGTGTCCATGTTCAAATACACCTGCTGCCAGCCCTCATAGTTTCGGACCGCCAGGGTCCCGGTGCCCTTGGCCCCCGGCCCCGGTATGGCATTGCGGCAGGCACGCCCGTCGCACACCGCGCACGCCTTGCAGTAAGGCCCGCTGCAGGTGCGGGCAGACGCCAGCACGTCCTGATACGTCATGGGATCTCCTCCTTCTTGAACCTACCATTTGAAACACAATGCCCCGGCCCCCCTTCGTCAAGGGAGCCGGGGACTGTTTTGATCCATTCTCAGGCCAAGGGGGTCTGGGCCTTGGTCAGCTCCTGGGCAATGTTCAGCACATGGTCGCCGATCCGCTCAAAGTCGGTCAGCAGCTCGGAGTAGAGGATGCAGGCCTCATCATCACAGGAGCCCTGTCTCATCCGTTCCAGCTGGTGGCGGCGGAAGCTGTCGGTCATGTCATCAATGCGCTGCTCCAGCTTGGCCACGTTGGCCAGCCACTCGGGATGGCCTGCCTCGCTGTAGAGCAGGGTGCTGATGGCCTCCAGAGAAATATCACGCATCTGCCCGATCTCGTCCTGGGCCGTCTCAGAGAAGTAGATGTTCTTGTCCACCAGCTTGCGGGTATAGCCGGCCAGGTTGTCGGCGTGGTCGCCGATCCGCTCCACGTTGCCGGAGATGATGAAGAAGCTGCTCACGGCAGCAGAGCTCTGCTCGTTGGTCTCCAGCGAGACCACATGGGACACATAGCGGGAGATCTCCTTGTTCAGAAAATCGATATATTCCTCCCGTGCCCCCACCGTGGCAAGCCGGTCCACATCCCGGGACAGCACAGCCCGGAAGCTGTCGGCCACGTTGTCACGGGCCATGGACAGCATCCGGCACAGCTCGTTGCGCAGCTGGTCGATGATGATGGCAGACCCGCCCAGGTTGCCGTCCTTGCCGCTGGCCTGAGGCGCCGTGAGGTAAGCCAGGTACTGCTCGTCCTGCTGCTCCTGGGCCGCGCCCGTATCCGGCAGCAGCTTCACCGCCAGCTTAGCCAGCAGATTGCCGGTAGGCAGCAGCAGCAGGGTGGTGGTCACGTTGAAAATGATGTGCATGGCCGCGATCTGTGCCGGTGCAGCACCGGGCATCATGCCCTCGATCCAGCTGGTCAGGGGGGTGAGGAAGCACACCACGGTGAAAATGACGGTGCCGATCACGTTGAACATCAGGTGGATCAGGGTGGCCCGCTTTGCGTTCCGGTTGGCACCGGCGGCGGACAGCACCGCAGTGATGCAGGTGCCGATGTTCTGACCGAACAGCACATAGGCCGCGCTGCCAAGCCCGATCACTCCGTTGCCCGCCAGCGTCTGCAGCACGCCCACCGAGGCGGAGGAGGACTGGATCAGGGCGGTGAACAGAGCGCCCGCGGTGATGCCCAGCAGGGGGTTGGAGAAGGTAGACATGAGGCGAATGAAGGTCTCCGACCCACGCAGGGGGTACATGGCAGCACTCATCATGTCCATTGCGATGAACAGCACGCCCAGACCGGCCAGGATCTGACCGATGTGCTGGGCCTGGGGCTTTTTCACAAAGACCATCAGCACCACGCCCACAAAGGCCAGAATCGGGGCCAGCGCCCCCATATCCAGGGCAATCAGCAGCGAGGTCATCGTGGTACCTACGTTGGCACCCATGATGATCCAGACCGCCTGGTTGAGCGTCATCATCCCCGCGTTGACAAAGCCCACCACCATGACCGTGGTGGCAGAGGAGGACTGAATGACTGCGGTGATGATGGCGCCGACCAACACACCAAGGAATCGGTTGGCGGTGAGCCGCTCCAGAATCTCCTTCATTTTACTGCCGGCTGCGGCCTCCAGGCCGGAGCTCATCATCTGCATTCCGTGAAGGAATAGCGCCAGGCCGCCCAACAGCCCCAAAAGTTCCGTTACTCCCATGTTCCTTCCTTTCCGGCGGCCCCGCCGCCCCGTGTTCTGTTTCTATGCAGACACATATCTCTCTTTTTCGCACGTTCCATCATCGAAAATTCGACCGCACCCGTCAAGGGACAGCGGTACACTTGAACGGAATCTTATCCCTCCGGCTGCATGGACTTCAGATAGTCATCGTAGGAGGTCTTGCGGTCGATGAGCTTCCCGTCCGCGGTGAAGTCAAAGACGCGGTTACAGACCGTCTGAATCAGCTGGTGGTCGTGGGAGGCGATGAGCACGTTGCACTTCACGGCCTCCAGACCCTTGTTCAGGGCGGCGATGGACTCCAGATCCAAGTGGTTGGTGGGCTGGTCCAGCATGAGCACGTTGGCACCGGACAGCATCATCCGGGACAGCATGCATCGGACCTTCTCGCCGCCGGAGAGCACCTTGACGGGCTTATAGACCTCGTCGCCGGAGAAGAGCATCCGGCCCAGGAAGCCGCGCAGATACTGCTCCTGGGGATCGGGGGAGAACTGGCGCAGCCACTGTACCAGGTTGTCCTCGCAGCCCTCAAAGTAGGGGGTGTTGTCCTTGGGGAAGTAGGAGTAGGTGGCCGTCTGACCCCACTTGACGCTGCCCTCGTCGGGCTCCATCTCGCCGGCCAGAATCTTGAAGAGTGCGGTGTGGGCGTTTTCGTTGTCGCCCACAAAGGCGATCTTGTCGCCGTGGTTGACGATGAAGGAGACCTTGTCCAGCACCTTCACCCCGTCAATGGTCTTGCTCACGTCGGTGACAAAGAGGATGTCCTTGCCCACCTCGCGGTCGGGGGTAAACCCAACCCAGGGGTAGCGGCGGGAGGAGGCCGGCATCTCCTCCACGGTCAGCTTGTCCAGCAGCTTTCTGCGGGCGGTGGCCTGCTTGGACTTGGACTTGTTGGCCGAGAAGCGGTTGATGAAGTCCTGCAGCTCCTTGATCTTCTCCTCATTGCGCTTGTTCTGGTTCTTCACCAGCTGCTGCACCAGCTGGGAGGATTCGTACCAGAAGTCGTAGTTGCCCACATACATCTTGATCTTGTTGTAGTCGATATCCACAATGTGGGTGCAGATGGTGTTCAGGAAATGGCGGTCATGGCTGACCACGATGACGGTGCCCTCAAAATCCAGCAGGAAGTCCTCCAGCCAGTTGATGGCGTCGATGTCCAGGTTGTTGGTGGGCTCGTCCATCATCAGCAGGTCGGGGTTTCCGAACAGGGCCTGTGCCAGCAGCACCTTCACCTTCAGACGGGAGTCCAGCGTGGCCATGTCGTTACCATGCAGCTCGGTGCCGATGCCCAGACCCTGGAGGATGCGGCTGGCGTCGCTCTCGGCCTCCCAGCCGCCCAGCTCCGCGTACTCCTCCTCCAGCTGGCAGGCCAGCATACCGTCCTCGTCGGTCATCTCCTCCTTGGCGTAGAGGGCCTCCTTCTGCTTGCCGATGTCATAAAGGCGCTGGTTTCCCATAATCACCGTGTCCATGACGTTGTAGGCGTCGTAGGCGTTCTGGTTCTGCTTCAGCACGGACATACGGGTGTTGGGCAGAATGTGGACCTCGCCGGAGGTGGAGTCCAGCTCGCCGGACAGAATCTTCAAAAATGTGGACTTACCGGCGCCATTGGCGCCGATGATGCCGTAGCAGTTGCCCCGCAGGAACTGCAAGTCCACATGGGAAAAGAGCGGCGTGCCGCTGTAGTTCAGGCTCAGGTCGGTGACAGTGATCATAGGTTTTTGTTGCTCCTTTGTCGTTCTTTGATCGAATTCGGGGAGTTCTGCCTCCCCTGTATCTGGTTTCAGGTTTCTGGAAAGGTACATTCAGTATCATTTTACCATATTATCCCCCAAAAAGATACGATTTTTTTCGGTAAAAACAGCGGTCTTTTTCCTGAAACCCTGTGGTCACTCTACAAATTCCCATTTTTTGGGGGGCTGGCACAGCCCCGGCCCCTTTTCCGGGTGTGAATGGACCGCTTTCCGGGTGACCGGCGGTCAAGTTTAAAAACATTCCGCCGATTTCGGCAAAATCACCTTGCTTTTTTTCTTTGTATCATGTAGAGTTAACCTGATAAACGGTGCAGCGTTTCGGTGCCCGGGTCTCGGGCAGTGGGACCACCGTTGCAATCCCATGGCCGTGGGACTACTCCATCTACATAGTCTAACGGACCAAAAAAAGGAGGAAACATACCCGCCGTGACTTGCGGTGCGGCAGTGTGGAGACCTGTCGCAATGCCCCTGGAAGTCCGCTTTCCACGGGCGAGGTGAAGCAGGCGGAGGCCGCTTCATCAAAGTCAGATGCTATGGCAACTCTGTCTCTGAAGGATATCACCAAGATTTATCCCCACACCAGCGACCAGAAGAAGGCTAAGAAGAAGGGCGGCGAGACGAAAAAGACCTCTCTGCAGGTCACCGATGAGGGTGTCGTCGCCGTTCAGAAGTTCAACCTGGACATCGCCGACAAGGAATTTATCGTTCTGGTCGGCCCCTCTGGCTGCGGCAAGTCCACCACCCTGCGTATGGTGGCCGGTCTGGAGGAGATCTCCGGCGGCGAGCTGTACATCGACGGCAAGCTGATGAACGATGTAGAGCCCAAGGACCGGGATATCGCCATGGTGTTCCAGAGCTACGCCCTGTACCCCCACATGACCGTGTACGAGAACATGGCCTTCCCCCTGAAGCTGCGCAAGACCCCCAAGGACGAGATCGACCGCCGTGTCCGCGAGGCCGCCGAGACGTTGGACATCACCCAGTACCTGGACCGCAAGCCCAAGGCCCTGTCCGGCGGACAGCGCCAGCGTGTGGCCATCGGCCGTGCCATCGTCCGCGAGCCCAAGGTCCTGCTGATGGACGAGCCCCTCTCCAACCTGGACGCCAAGCTGCGTAACCAGATGCGCGCTGAGATCATCAAGCTGCGCCAGAAGATTCAGACCACCTTTATGTACGTAACCCACGACCAGACCGAGGCCATGACCCTGGGCGACCGCATCGTCATCATGAAGGACGGCGCCGTCCAGCAGATCGGCACCCCCGAGGAGGTCTTTAACCACCCCGCCAATCTGTTCGTGGCCGGCTTCATCGGCACCCCCCAGATGAACCTGTTCGATGCCAGACTGGTGCTGGAGAACGGCACGTACACCGTCGTCCTGTCCAACGGCAGCAAGGTCGTTTTGAGCGACGAGAAGCAGGCCGCTCTGTCCGCCGGCGGTGTGGCCGAGCAGGAGATCACCCTGGGCGTCCGGCCCCAGCACATCACACTGTGCCATGCTGAAACTGCCAAGCTGTCCGCCACCGTGGACGTGTCCGAGAAGATGGGCTCCGAGGTCCACTTCCACGCCCAGGCCGAGGGAAAGGACGTGATCGTGGTCGTCCAGACCATGGATCTCGCCGACCACCCCAGCGAGATTTTCGCCCACGGCGCCCAGATCAGCCTGGACTTCGGCGGCAATGTCTGCCACCTCTTTGGC
>JAHHSC010000003.1 GCA_020025455.1 Lawsonibacter sp.
TATAAAAAGACCAAGCGCAGCCCCATGATCCTGCCTGTGATCATGGAGGTGTAAGCCTGAAAAAAGCCGCGGACCTTGTAGGGTCCGCGGATTTTTTATGGTGTGCCGGGGTGGGGGTCATTCCTCCCGGAGGATCTCCTGGGCGATCTCCACGAAACGCTCGGCGAAGTGGCTCAGATACCGGTCGGGCCGGTAGCCAATGGCCAGATTGCTGAAGGTGGAGGGGTCGGTCAGCGGGAACAGATCCACGCCGCCGGCGGTTGCGGTGGTGGCGGGCATGGCGCGCAGGAACAGCTCCGGGCAGATGGTGATGCCGATGCCCGCCTGGGCCATAGCCAGGGTGGTGACGGTGTTTTCCGTCTCCAGAATCAGGTTTGGCTTGAAGTAGTACCGGCTGAAATACTGATCCACGATGCTCCGGGTCCGGTTGCCGCGCTTGATGAGGATAAAGGGCATCTTCTGGAATACGCTCACATCGCCGCCGTGGGAGAACTGGCGGCGTATCTCGTCTGCCTTGCCTTTGAACAGCTGGTTGGTGAACACCTTGGGCACCACCATGACCAGCTTCTGCTGGGTGAGGGGCACGGTGGCCACGTTGTCGATCATAATGGGCTGGAAGCAGATGATAAGATCGACCCGGCCGTGGGATAGCTCGTCCTCCAGCTGGTTGGAGTTGCCCTCGAAGAGGGAAAATTCCACCTGGGGGAACTCCTTGCGGAAGGCGGGCAGGATGTCAGGCAGCAGGGCCAAACCGCAGGTGTGGCTGACCCCCACCCGGAGCATACCCAGGTAGTTGCGGTTAATGTCGCCCACCTTGGTCAGAAACTGGCTGTGCAGGTCCAGAATCTGAGTGGCAGTCTCCACCAGCAGGTTTCCCGCATAGGTGAGAGACAGCTTGGGCGAGCGGTCAAAGAGCTTTACGTTCAGCTCCCGCTCCATGTTGCTGATATGGTTGGAAAGGGACTGCTGAGAGATGTAGAGTCGCTCGGCGGCGCGGGTGATGTTCAATTCCTCCGCTACCATCAGAAAATATTTCAGATGCTGAAAATTCAAAGGGGACCTCCTTCGTTTTGCGCAGCGATGAACAGATTGGGGGGCGCTGGGAACAGGTTCTCCGTCTCCAGCACGGTGAAGCCCGCATTGGCCACCATCTGCTCCAGCTGTCTCATTTTATAAAACCCCACAAAAGGCATTTTTCCGGTGTGGTATTTGATAAACTTGCGCAGCGCCTCCCTGGTGAACCCCTCGCCCAGGCAGTCTGTGGCGGAGAGAAACAGCCCGCCGGGCTTTAAAAGCCGCTTGAGGCGCGCCATTACCGGGTGGAAGTCGTCCAGGTAGTGGAGCAGGTTGAAGGCGGTGACCGCGTCGAAGGAGCCCTCCTCCAGACAGGGGTCGAAAATGCCGGTCTGGGTGATGCGGACATTGTCAAGCGCCAGCTCGGCTGCCTTGTTCTGGGCGCGGCGGACCATTTCAATGGAGGGATCAATGCCGCGGACAAAGGAGACGTGGGGCGCGATCTGCACCGTGGTCAGGCCGGTGCCGCAGGCGTAGTCCAGCACCCGGTCCCCCGGCTTCAGGTACTTCAGAGAGAGCTCCACCGTTCTGGTGTAGGCATCCTGATACTGCGTGGCGATCTGCTCGTCAAAGCGCTGGGACCGCTTGTCCCAGTATTGTTCGCGTGTAGTCATAGTCAGCCGGTTCCTCCCTTTCATCGGCGATGATTTTGGCATAAAAGTGGTCAAAAAGCCTGTTTTTTAGGGGAATAAAGAATTTTAATTATTATACCACAACCATTTGGCTGTGGCAACCCTCGACAAAAACGTGCTGTTCGGAACGGGGGAAATGTGGCATAATACAAAATATAGAATATCCTGCACTGCATTTTGCCTGTTTTTTTATAAAAACCTGATCGCAACAGGAAACAACGAATTTTTGGAGGTTTGATTAAGATGAAAGCACTTATCATCGATGTCGTCCACAGCGCCATTGCCGAGGAACTTGGCAAGTACATGGAGGTTGACACCAAGCTGCTGCCTACCTCTGAGGAACTGGCTGAGCTGATCGGCGACTACGAGGTCCTGATCATGCGCGTTGACCCCAAGATCACCAAGGATGTCATCGACGCGGCCAAGAAGCTGAAGGTCATCGGTGTTTGCTCCGTGGGTCTGAACCACATCGATATGGAGGCCGCCAAGGCTGCCGGCATCCAGGTCTTCAACGCGCCCGGTCTGAACGGCAACGCCGTGGCCGAGCTGACCCTGTGCAAGATGCTGGAGATGTCCCGCCACACCATCCCCGCCTGCCACGATGTCAAGGACAACAAGCAGTGGGACAAGTACAAGTTCGTTGGCCGTGAGCTGCGCGGCAAGACCCTGGGCGTTCTGGGCTTCGGCCGCATCGGCCAGCGCGTGGGCGAGCTGGCCCGCGTGTTCAAGATGGACGTGGTCGCTTACGACCCCTACCTGCCCGCCGAGGTCTTTGAGCAGCAGCACGCCAAGAGCCTGAGCATCGACGAGGTGCTGAAGGTCTCCGACTACGTGACCATCCACATGCCTCTGAACGACGAGACCCGCAACCTGTTCAACGCCAAGTCCATCGCTGAGATGAAGGACGACGCGATCGTTCTGAACATGGCCCGCGGCGGCATCGTCAACGAGAAGGATATGTACGAGGCTCTGAAGTCCGGCAAGATCGGCGGCTATGCCACCGACGTTATGGAGAACGAGCTGGGCGGCCTGACTGAGGGCGCCGGGTTCGACTCCCCCCTGTTCGAGTGCGACAACTTCATCGTCACGCCCCACCTGGGCGCGCAGACCGTCGATGCCTCCTACGACATCGGCCAGCACATCATCGGCAAGGTCAAGGAGGCCCTGGAGCTGAAGTAAGCTCTGCGGTTTCGTACTAAACGTGAAAAGATCCACCGTCTTATTTGAGACGGTGGATCTTTTTTCTTCGGTCAGCTGGCTGGAAGGGTGAGGGTGAATTTCACGCCGTTTTCCACGTTCGCCACGGTGCAGGTCCCGCCGTGGGCCGCTGCCGCCGCCTTTACGATGGCCAGCCCAAGGCCGGTGCCGCCCAGGTCACGGGACCGGGCCTTGTCCACCCGGTAGAAGGGCTCGAAGAGGTGGGGCAGGTGTTCCTCCGGGATGGGAGGGCCGTCATTATAGACGGTGAGACGGGCGGTGTTTTCCTCCTGCACCAGAGCGACCTCCACCCTGCCGCCCTCGGAGCCATAGCGCAGGGCGTTGGAGGCCAGGTTATCCACCGCCGACTTGATGCGGGCGGGGTCACAGCTGAGCCACACTTCAGAAAGATCCAGGGAGAGGGTCATGCCCTTCCGCTCCATCGGAAGGGTGAGAGGCGCAAAGACCGACCGGATCAGGGCGGAGAGGTCGAGGTACTCCATATCCAGAGGGACACCGTTCTCCAGCCGGGACAGCTCCAGCAAACTGGAGATCAGCTGGGCCATGGAGTCGGTCTCGTCCAGGACCACGTCCAGATACTGGTCCCGCTTGGCGGGGTCAATGTCCTCCCGCAGAGCCTCGGCGTGGGTGCGGAGGACGGCCAGGGGGGTTTTCAGCTCGTGGGCGGCGGCGCGGGTGAAGTCCCGCTCCCGGCGGAGCTGCTCCTCCATCCGCTCGTGGGAGCGGTTGATGGCCCGAGCCAGAGTGTTCAGCTCAGAAACCGGGTTCTGTTCCTCACAATGCCCCGTATCGGTCTGGCGGCACAGGGCCTCCACCGGCTCGTTGACCTTTGCGGACAGGATATGGGCCAGAAGGAACAGGGCGGCCAGGGTCAGCAGGAACGTACCCAGATAGACGAAGCGCAGCTGCCGGAAGGCGAGGGCGTCCACGTCGCAGGCCATGGCGGTATCAAAGGTGATGTTCACATCGCGGCTGAGTTTGGATTGGGCCTCCCGGAACCGCTCCAGCCGCTTTTCCAGACCGGGCAGCCAGTCTTGAAACCCGGTTTTGGAGTTCCAGACGGGCAGGAGAACGGTGGCCAGACGCAGAAATTTGAAATCCATGGTGACCGGAGCGGCGCTGCGGTGGCCCGTTTCGGTGACCAATTCCACGGTCCCGTCTGGGTGGACCAACTCCAGTCTGTCTACGATGAGGACCTGGCCGGGGCACACCTCGCCGGTGATCCGGGCGAAGGTGCCGTCCCAGGGCTGCTTCTGGCTGTCCTGGGGGCTTCCGGTGGGACGCAGGCTGTAATTGCCGGAGCCGGACCTGGAGGCGCCTGGGGCCTGGGCGATCCACCGGGCCAGGGCCAGCTGGCCCTCATCGTCCAGGCCGGTGTCAAAGTCCAGGTGCCAGCGGTCACCCTGGTCCACTCCGGCCTGGTGGGCGTAGCCGGTGGTGATCTGGCTTTCCATCACGATCTCCCCGTTCTCCCGGATGACCCAGGCAAAGCCGCCGTCCACCTCCCAAAGGGGGGAGGCGTTCAGGTTATAAGTCATGAGGGCCTCTGCCCACGCCTGGGCGTCTGGGCGGTCGGAGTGCCGGTTCTTCTCATAGAAGGACATCTGCTCCTCCACCCGATAGAGGAATCCAGCTTTGCCCTGCTGGGCTGTTGCCTCCAGTGTCCGGCGGGTAGAGCCGGTGAGCAGTACCATGGAGCCTGCCCACAGCAGGAGAAAAACCACCAGCAGGGGGATCACCATATGGAAGCGCAGCTTTCGTACCTTGCTCATATTACCCCTCCAATCGGTAACCGGCCTTATAGACCGTCTTGATCTGGCTGCCCGCCGGACCCAGAGCGGAGCGGAGAGAGCGCATCCGCACGTCCACCGCCCGGTCCTCGCCGTCGAAGTCCAGGCCCCAGACCTTGTTCAAAAGCTGTTCCCGGCTGAGCACCTGGCCCTTATTCCGCATCAGGCACTCCAGCAGGTCAAACTCCCGTGGGGACAGCTTGATCTCGGCCCCGTCCACGGTACACAGGCGGCGGCCGGGGTCCAGGGAGAGGGCACCGCAGGTGAGACAGGTGGTGTGACTGCCCCGGCTCCGGCGGATGATGGCCTGGGTCTTGGCTAATAGCACCGCCAGGGAGAAGGGCTTGGTGATGTAGTCGTCGGCCCCCAGGGCGTAGCCCCGGAGGGTGTCCTCCTCGCCGCCCAGAGCGGTGAGGAACAAAATGGGGACGCCGCTTTTCTCCCGAACGGCCCGGCATACCCCGAAGCCGTCCAGCTTGGGCATGAGAATGTCCAGCAGGATGGCGTCGTAGTCGTGGTCAGTGAGCAGGTCCAGGGCCTCCTCCCCGTCCCGTGCCAGGTCACAGGAGAGACCGTGGGCCTGAAAGTAGTCCCGAATAATGCTGCGGATGCGGGACTCATCCTCCACCACCAGAATGTTGTCCATGGTCATCGCCCCTTTTCCTTTTGTACCAACAAGATAACAAAGTCTTGTGTCGGAGTTATGTCCATGATACCATGCCCAAAGCAAAAAAACACCCCCAACCGCAGTCGGGGGTGTTCGAGACGGTCGAAAAAGTGACGAGCACTTT
The DNA here is from genome assembly GCA_020025455.1 of Lawsonibacter sp. Classification (GTDB taxonomy): domain Bacteria; phylum Bacillota; class Clostridia; order Oscillospirales; family Oscillospiraceae; genus Lawsonibacter. Next base: position 5,506 of record JAHHSC010000003.1, read on the forward strand.
TTCGAGTGGGTTTGCAGCCTGCCGCGCGCATGATCTGTCTGCCATTGGCAGACAGCTTCCACACTTGCAGGCTGAGACGTATGTTCTGCCATGTACACGCCCCGGCAGAACATGATTTTAATTTTTTCGCCCCTGCGGGGGCGAAACTCTGCGAGGCTTTTTCTACAAGCTGAAACACCCCCGGCTTCGGCCGGGGGTGTTCGTATCGTCCTAATGGAGAGAAATCAGCACATCTTGGCGCCGGCGGGGATCTTGTCGTCCAGCATGACCAGATTCAGCTTTTCCTCGCCGTGCTCGGTGTGGACGGCGGAGATGAGCATACCGGCGGACAGCTGGCCCATCATCTTGCGGGGGGGCAGGTTCACGATGGCCAGCAGGGTCTTGCCCACCAGCTCCTCGGGCTTATAGTACTTGGCGATGCCGGAGAGGATCTGGCGGTCCTCGCCGGTGCCGTCATCCAGAGTGAACTTGAGGAGCTTGTCGCTCTTCTTTACGTTGACGCACTCCTTGACCTTGACGGCCCGGAAGTCGGACTTGCAGAAGGTATCGAAGTCCACCTTCTCCTCGGTCTGGGGCTCCAGCTCCAGAGCGGGCAGGGCGGCCTTCTTGGACGCCTCGGCGATCTGGTCCAGAAGGGCCAGCTCCTTCTCTGCATCCACACGGGGGAACAGGTTCTCGCCGCGGACCACGGTGACATCGTGGGGCAGAGCGCCGTAGGCCCCTACGCTGTCCCAGCTGCGCAGGTCGGCGGCAGCGCCGATCTGGTCCAGGATCTTGGCGGCCGTGTCGGGGATGAAGGGGGTCAGCAGCACAGCAGACACACGCAGGGCCTCCAGCAGGTTGTACATGACCCGGGCCAGACGGGGGCCGTTGGCCTCCATGTCCTTGGCAAGCACCCAGGGGGCGTTCTCGTCGATATACTTGTTGGCCCGGTCGATGACCTTGAAGATCTCGGAAAGGCCGTTCTGGAAGGCGTACTTCTCCATCTGCTCCTCGTACTTGCCGCGCAGAGCGCCGATCATCGCCACCAGCTCGGCATCCTTCTCGGCGTCCTCCGCCTGGTCAGCGGGGAGGGTGTTGTCGAAGTACTTGCCCACCATGGACACGGTGCGGCTGACCAGGTTGCCCAGGTCGTTGGCCAGGTCCACGTTAATGGTGTTGATGAGGGACTCGTTGGAGAAGTTGCCGTCGGAGCCAAAGGGGAAGGTGCGCAGCAGGAAGAAGCGCAGCGCGTCCACGCCGAAGTGCTCAGCCAGCAGATAGGGGTCCACCACGTTGCCCTTGGACTTGGACATCTTGCCGCCGTCCAGCAGCAGCCAGCCGTGGCCGTAGACCTTCTTGGGCAGGGGCATCTCCATGCTCATCAGCATGGCGGGCCAGATGATGGAGTGGAAGCGGACGATCTCCTTGCCCACAAAGTGGACGTCAGCGGGCCAGAACTTCTCGTAGTCGTCATACTTATCGTTGAGGAAGCCCAGGGCGGTGGTGTAGTTGAACAGAGCGTCCACCCACACATAGACCACGTGGCCGGGGTCAAAGTCAACGGGGATGCCCCAGGAGAAGGAGGTGCGGGACACACACAGATCCTCCAGACCGGGCTTGATGAAGTTGTTCACCATCTCGTTGACGCGGGAGCGGGGCTCCAGGTAGTCGGTGTTCTCAAGCAGATCCCGGATGCGGTCGGCGTACTTGCTCAGACGGAAGAAGTAGGCCTCCTCCTCGGCATCCTGCACCTCACGGCCGCAGTCGGGGCACTTGCCGTCCACCAGCTGGCTCTCGGTCCAGAAGGACTCGCAGGGCTTGCAGTACTTTCCCTTGTAGGTGCCCTTGTAGATGTCGCCCTTTTCGTACATCTTCTTGAAGATCTTCTGCACGGCGGCAATGTGGTAGTCATCGGTGGTGCGGATGAAGCGGTCATTGGAAATGTTCATCAGCTTCCACAGATCCCGTACGCCGTGGGCGCCCTCCACGATGTTGTCCACAAACTGTTTCGGGGTGACGCCGGCCTCCTTGGCCTTGTCCTCGATTTTCTGGCCGTGCTCGTCGGTGCCGGTCAGGAACAGCACGTCACAGCCCTGGAGACGCTTGTAGCGGGCCATGGTGTCGGCCGCCACGGTGCAGTAGGTGTGGCCGATATGCAGCTTATCACTGGGGTAGTAGATGGGGGTGGTGATATAAAAACGCTTTTTTTCCATCGTGGATGTCCTCCAATATATTCATAATCGTTATTCTTCCGTGGGGTCCTCGTCCGTATCCTCAGCCCCAAGGGGCATTCGCTCCGGCATGGGGCGGGCCGGGCCGAAGGTGTTTCGGAGCAGGGAAGAAGCCAGTGCCAGGGCGGACAGGGCAAAGCCGGCCAGCAGCATGGCATCGGCGGGACGGGGCATATCGGCCAGGGCGGTGAAGGCCACCAGAGAGCCGCTGAGGGCGAAGAACGTGAAGCGCCGGGGGCAGGGACGTCCGAAGAGGAAGCCGGCAGCGTAGTAGTGGGCAAGGGTGAGCAGGCCGGCTGCCAGCAGGAGAAAGCCATAGCGCAGAAGCACCGGGTCCACGCCGTGAGCCAGGTGGATGGCCAGCGTCCACAGCAGGCCGGCAAAGCCGGTCAGGGAGACCAGAGAGAATAAAGCCTTTGGCATGGTCAGGCGGTAGGTGCTTTTCCCAACCAGCAGCAGGGCCAGACCGGCGGGCAGGCACAAAGCGGAACACAGCAGCCGCACCAAAGCGGGAGCCAGAGGCACAGCGCCGGGGGTGTACTGGTTCATCTGCCGCCAGAACTCCAGCTGCTGCATCCCGTCCAGCAGGCCGAGCAGACCGCCGGCCAGCAGCAGGAAGGCCGCCATGACCAGCATGGCCATGTGTCCGGGATCGGGGCTATAGAAGGCGGGGAGAAATTCGCCGGGAGCGGGGATGTTCCGCACCAGCACCAGCAGCAGGACCGCAACGGCCGCCAGCACGCCCAGCAGGGCCAGCGTGGCGGGGGCGTGGTGGGTGAAGAGCTGGGTTTCGGGGTCATAGGCCGACTTCCACTGCCACAGCCGCAGACCGAAGCCGGCGGCGCCGCCCAACAGGACCAGCAGGGGCAATTGAATATCTTTTCGCATGATTCGCGCTCCTTAATAGAAGGAAGTAACATCCACAATCATATACCAATATGGTGGAAAAAGCAACCGGGCGGGGGCTTTTTTGAATGGGAGGCAGGAAAAAAACGGGCCGGAGCAGAGCTCTGGCCCATAAAGTGCGGGGGGATCAGCGCGTTTCAAACTTTTTGCTGAACTGGATATAGAGGGCCAGCAGAATAAGACCCACCCCCATAAGGGTGACGAAGCTGGCCAGATTCTCAGAGATGATCTCGTTCAGCAGCAGGAACTCGGTGGCGGCCAGGATGACGAGGTCGGTGAGCAGCAGGTTCCGGGCGGCGGGCTTCAAGCGGTTGCGGGCCTTGGACTTCTGGTCGGCGATCTCCTCCTGAATGGCCCGGCGCTTGGCGGCCGTGGTGGACTGGGAGTGGCGCTTTTTGTTCTTTTTCTTGCTCATTTAGGGTTCTCCTTTCAAAATAACACCGCCGCCGACCACGGCGTCCCCGTCATACAGGACCACAGACTGACCGGGTGTCACCGCCCGCTGGGGCTGGTCGAAGGTCACCCGGATGGAGTCGGGGCCGGTCTGCTCCACGGTGCAGGGCTGCTCCGTCATGCGGTAGCGCACCTTGGCCTTGAGCCGCATGGGAGCGTCCAGCCGATCAAAGGGGATGAAATTGATCTGCGCTGCGGTGAGGGAGCGGGAGAAAAGGCGGCTGTTTTCCGATAAAATCACGCAGTTGTCCGCGGGACGGACTTCCTTTACGTAGAGCCGTCCATGGTTGGAGGACACGCCCAGACCCCGCCGCTGGCCCACCGTGTAGCCGATGAGGCCGGTGTGGGTGCCCAGCACAGTGCCGTTCTCGTCCAGGAAGGGACCGGCGGGGTATTCCTTCCCCCGGTAGGCGCGGATAAAGGCGGCATAGTCCCCGTCGGGGATGAAGCAGATGTCCTGACTGTCGCTCTTGTGGGCGGTGACCAGCTTCTGCTCCCGGGCGATGGCGCGGATCTCATCCTTAGAGAGGTCGGCCAGCGGCAGGAGCGTGTGGGAGAGCTGATTTTGTGTGAGGGTATAGAGCACATAGCTCTGATCCTTCTCCGGCCGGGCGGCCTTGTGGAGAAGCCAGCGGTCCGCGCCCTGGTCGTAGGTGATGCGGGCATAGTGCCCGGTGGCCATTTTATCGCAGCCCAGCTCCTGGGCCTTGTCCAGCAGCGTGCCGAATTTAAGGCAGCGGTTGCAGTTGGCACAGGGGTTTGGGGTGCGGCCCTGTTCGTATTCCTGAACGAACGGCTCCACCACGTCCCGGCGGAAGCAGAGGGCCAGGTCCAGCACATGGTGGGGGATGCCCAGCTGTTTGGCCACGGTTTGTGCATCGGTCATGTCGGGGGAAGGGGGCAGACCGTGTTCGCCGTGGAACAGGCTCATGGTGATGCCCACAACATCTTGTCCCTCCTGCTGAAGAAGCCAGGCGGCTACCGTGCTGTCTACGCCGCCGCTCATGGCGACCGCTGTTTTGTTTCCCATTTTGGGGGTCCTCCTGAAACAATGAAATTCATTGCGAAGTATAGCACACTTTGGCCTAAACAGCAACAAAAATAGCCCCTTTGCACCCAAACGCGGCTGCCGCCACAGGGCCCCACACTAAAGCATATCTTGTGTCAAGCGAAAAAGTGAATAAAAAAAGACACAATATCTTGTGTATAAATCAAATGGACAAAGTGGCGCTCTTGTGGTAAAATAAGCGAACTTGAAGAATTATCAGAATTGAGAGAGGAGCAGTCAAGATGAAAGTAATCAAGCGTGACGGCAGTATCGTCACCTATGACAGAAGCAAGATCGTGACCGCCATTGAGAAGGCAAACGCCGAAGTGGCACCCGAGGATCGCATCGCCCGGGACCGGATCGATGCCATCATTGACCACATCGAGGCGCAGAACCGTTCCCGTATGCTGGTGGAGGATATCCAGGATATGGTGGAGCAGGGTCTGGCTGAGGAGGGCAAGTTCCATCTGGCCAAGACCTATATTATTTACCGCTACAACCGCGCGCTGGTCCGCAAGGCCAACACCACCGATGAGTCCATTTTGTCCCTGCTCCGCAATGAGAATGAGGAGCTGGCCGACGAGAACTCCAACAAGAACACCATGATCGCCGCCACCCAGCGCGACTACATCGCCGGCGAGGTGAGCCGTGATCTGACCCGCCGTATCCTGCTGCCCGAGCGCATTTCCAAGGCCCACGATGAGGGCGCCATCCACTTCCACGATGCCGACTACTTTGTGCAGCCCATTTTCAACTGCTGTCTCATCAACATCGGCGATATGCTGGATAACGGCACCGTTATGAACGGCAAGCTCATCGAGAGCCCCAAGAGCTTTCAGGTGGCCTGCACCGTGGTCACCCAGATCATCGCCTGCGTGGCCTCCAACCAGTACGGCGGCCAGAGCGTGGACCTGAGCCACCTGGGCAAGTACCTGCGCCGCAGCCGCGATAAGTTCCGCAAGCAGATGGCCGAGCAGTGCGCCGGGCAGGTGTCTGACGAGGTGCTGGAGCGGCTGGTTCAGGAGCGCCTGAAGGACGAGGTCAAAAACGGAGTCCAGACCCTGCAGTACCAGATCAACACCCTGATGACCACCAATGGCCAGTCCCCCTTTGTTACGCTGTTCCTGAATCTCCGGGAGGACGACCCCTATATCGAGGAGAATGCCATGATCGTGGAGGAGGTCCTCCGCCAGCGTCTGGAGGGCATCAAGAACGAGAAAGGGGTCTATATCACCCCCGCCTTCCCCAAGCTGGTCTATGTGCTGGATGAGCACAACTGCCTGAAGGGCGGCAAGTACGATTATATTACCGAGCTGGCCGTCAAGTGTTCCGCCAAGCGGATGTACCCCGACTATATCTCCGCCAAGAAGATGCGCGAGAACTATGAGGGCAACGTGTTCTCCCCCATGGGCTGCCGCTCCTTCCTGTCCCCCTGGAAGGACGAGAACGGAGCCTACAAGTTTGAAGGCCGCTTCAACCAGGGCGTGGTGTCCATCAACCTGCCCCAGATCGCCCTGCTGGCCCGCGGCGATATGGACAAGTTCTGGGCGATCTTCGAGGACCGTCTGCAGCTGTGCTACGACGCCCTCATGTGCCGCCACAATGCCCTGAAGTCCGTTACCTCCGACTCCAGCCCCATCCACTGGCAGTACGGCGCCATTGCCCGCCTGCCCAAGGGCGCGTCCATCGAGCCTCTGCTGAACGGTGGTTACTCCACCATCTCTCTGGGCTACATCGGCCTCTACGAGGTGACCAAGCTGATGACCGGTGTGAGCCAGACCCAGCCCGGCGGCACGGAGTTCGCCCTCAAGGTCATGAACCGCATGAGAAAGGCCTGCGATGACTGGAAGGCGGAGACCGGCATCGGCTTCGGCCTGTACGGAACCCCTGCCGAGTCCCTGTGCTACCGCTTTGCCCGCATCGACCAGGAGCGGTTCGGCACCATCAAGGACATCACGGATAAGGGCTACTACACCAACAGCTACCACGTGGATGTACGCGAGCACATCGACGCCTTCGATAAGTTCACCTTCGAGTCCCAGTTCCAGAAGATCTCCAACGGCGGCTGCATCTCCTATGTGGAGATCCCCAATATGCGCCACAACCTGGAGGCCCTGAAGGAATTGGTCCGCTTCATCTACGACAACATCCAGTACGCTGAGTTCAACACCAAGAGCGACTACTGCCAGGTGTGCGGCTTTGACGGAGAGATCATCATTAACGATGATAACCAGTGGGAGTGCCCCGTTTGCCACAACACCGACCGATCCAAGATGAACGTGACCCGTCGGACCTGCGGCTACCTGGGCGAGAACTTCTGGAACGTGGGCAAAACGAAGGAAATTAAGGCTCGCGTCCTCCACCTGTAAGGAGGAAGCGGCTTGAACTTCGCTGACATCAAGCAGGTGGACGTGGCCAACGGGCCCGGCATCCGCGTGTCCCTCTTTGTCTCCGGCTGCACCCACCGCTGTGAGGGCTGCTTCAACGAGGAGGCATGGGACTTCAACTACGGCGCGCCGTTCGGACCGGAGCAGGTGGACCGAATTCTGACCCTTATGGACAAGAGCTACATCCGGGGGTTCTCCCTGCTGGGCGGGGAGCCGTTCCACCCTGCCAACCAGCAGACCGTGCTGGAGCTGATCCGCACCATCCGGGAGCGGTTCCCGGCCAAGGATGTGTGGTGCTATTCGGGCTATCTGTTTGAGGACCTGGCTGCCGGTAAGGTGGGCAGCCACAGCAGGGAGCTGCTGGAGCAGCTGGATGTGCTGGTGGACGGGCCCTTTGTGATGGAGCAGAAGGACCTGAGCATCCGGTTCCGCGGTTCGCGAAACCAGCGGATCATCCGCGTGCCGGAATCCCTGAACGAAAACGAGATCGTCCTCTGGGACGAACCACAATAAGCTGTCCCCCGCTCTCCCGATTGGAAGGGCGGGGGTTTGCATGGTGGCGGTGTTCAAACCAATGTGTTCGATTTACTCCGGGCTGAAATACCGGTGTGCATTGGTAGAGCAGACGCCTGATTGGACGCTAGCTCCCGTTGAACCTTTTGCAATCGGGGTAAATATTTCATTTATGGAGGATATCGTTATGCTTGAATTAACGCAGACGTGCCCACTTGGCGTTGGAACCTATCGCATTGATGAAACAGACAAGGCCGCTGTTTTGAAAGGGCTTCATCACTCGGTGGAGCGGGGACAGAATTATTTTTCCACTGGCTTCTCTTACGGAGATGGAGCGGTGGTGGATCTGTTGGGAGAATTCTTTCCCACGTTGGACCGTGACTCCTTTTTTCTCAGTGCCTATGTAGAACCCGATGTTCGGACACCGGAGGACATACGAAAGCAGGCCGAGAATTATCTGCGCATCTTTAAAACAGATTATGTGGACTGTCTGCAAGTACATCTTCCCCTGGATACGGTGGTTCCGCTTGATGGGATCTATGAACAGATTCAGCAGTTGCAGCAGGAGGGCAAAGTGCGCTATATGGGTGCCAGCAATCTGTCCCCGGACGAATTGAACCATCTCAGCCAGAACGTGCCGCTCCTCTTATTTGAAGGGCTCTACAACCTGGAGTGCAAACACTACGAGCATCTGGGCGTTTTGGATCGTTGCAAGCAGGAAAACATAGAATTTGTCTGCTATCAGCCGTTGAGAAGAAACCGAACGGCGGCCCGCAATTACCCGCTGTTGGTGGAACTGGCCCAAAAGTACGGGTACACGCAGAACCAAATCATTTTAAATTGGATCATCAAAGAGAAAAAAATCCGTGCGATTGTGAAATCGGTGACGCCTGAAAACATTGACACCAATCTGGATGCCCTCTCCTTCTCCATGGAGCAAGAGGACTATGCCCGCCTGAATGCGTTCCGCTGCCCCGAAGGGGAGGGAATAAAGGTCGATTGGCTTGGAAACGGCGACGGAATTAAAATTAACTTTTTGGCCAATCAGTTTTAAGCGGTCCGTTGGGCGTTCGGGCAGCTTATTCCTCTGCCTTGCCCATTGAGAGATGGGCACAGCGGCCTTATGGGACATAAAATCCCCCGGCTGTCCACCAAAAGTGGACGGCCGGGGGATCATTTTTATAAACGACGCAGGGGCGGGCCGTCCAGGTCGATGACCGTGTGTACCTGTTGAAGCAGGGCATCCTCGTGGCTGACCAGCAGAACGGGGGTGGCAAGCCCGCGGAGCCGCTCCAGAATACGGCCGGCCCGGCTGGGGTCCACCCCGGCAAACGGCTCGTCCAGCAGGTAGAGGGAGCCCCCCAGCGCCAGACACCGGGCCAGGGCCAACCGGCGGGCCATGCCGCCGGACAGGGCGGCGGGATAGGCGTGTTCTTCCCCCTCAAGCTCTGCCAGCGCAAGCCAGAAGGGGACCTCGTCCCGGCGCTCCTTTGGGAGCACATCGGTGAGGTGCTGCTCCACGGTGCGCCAGGGGAGCAGACGGTTTTCCTGGAAGAGGAAGGCGGTCTCCTTGGGCGAAAGGCCGGTGACGCAGCCGGAGGCCGGTTTGGTCAGCCCGGCCAGCACCCGGAGCAGGGTGGTTTTGCCGCAGCCGGAGGGCCCCCGAAGCAGGGTGATCCCGGAGGGGGGCAGGGTGAGAGAGAAGTCCGACAAAACCTCTTTTTCCCCAAAAGACAGGCAAATGTGGGAAAGTTCAATGGGCATTGGGAACGCCTCCCTTCCGGCCGGACAGGACACGGCGCAGCAGCTGTTCCAGCGTCAGGGACAGCACCACCACGGCGGCGGTCCAGGCGAAGAGGTCAGGGACCTCCAGATAGAGCTTGCTGTTGGCGATTTGGGTCCCCATGGCGTGCCGGGGCAGACACAGCACCTCGGCGGCGACCCCGGACTTCCAGCTCAGCCCCATGGCGGTGGCGGCGGCGGTCATGAAGTAGGGGCGCAGGGATGGCAGGTAGATGAGCCGAACCGTCTTAAGGGGGGAAAAGCGGTAGGCGCGGGCCAGCTCCAGAAGCTGCGGGTCCGTCTCCCGCAGACCGCGGGCCAGGTTGGACCAGACCAGAGGCAGAACCATAAGCCCGGCGATGATGGCGGGGACCAGGTTCCGGTCGGTCCACAGCAGCACCAGCAGGATAAAGGACACCACAGGGGTGGCCCGGATGACCCGGATGGCGGGGGACAGCAGCCGGTCGCACCATCTGGAGGCATAGGTCAGCCCGGCCAGCAGCCCGCCCAGCAGGGTGCCCACAGCCATGCCCATGAGAATACGGGCCAGAGAGGCGGCCACGGCGGTCCAGAACAGGGGGGTGCTCCCCAGCCGAAGCAGGGAGCGGAACACCGTGAGGGGGTAGGGGAGAAGCAGCTCGTTGCCGCGGCCCTCCACCCACCGTTCCACCAAAAAGGCCGCAAGCTGCCAAACCCCCAGCCAGAAGGCCGGGGGCAGCAGCGCATAGATGCTGGGTTTGAGCTTGTCAGTCCACGCCATAGTAGAAGGAGTCGTAGGGCATGGAACCGCCGATGGAGGCAGGATTTGCCTCAAAGAGAACGGCAAAGTAGTTCTCCAGCATGGTCCGCATCGCCTCGCCGGTGACAAAGGTCAGACCGGCCTGGGGGATGGCCATGGCGGCCACCTTGTCGTTGGGCGCGATCCCAAGCTCGGCCACCATCTGGGCGGCCTCACTGCGGTTGGCCTCGGCGGTCATAAAGGCGATGGACTTCTCATACTCGCGCAGGAAGGCCTCCACCTGATCGGGGTGCTCCTCGATGAACTGGGTCCGGGCCACAATGCAGCCCTGGGGAAGGGAGCCTTCCCCAAGCTCCTCCCAGGCGTCGGACAGATTCACGGCCACATGGACGCCCTGGTCCTTCATCATCAGGGCGGTGGAGGCGGGGACAGGCAGCATACAGATGCCGGACTCGGAAGAGGCCATTTTGGCGGTGATCTCCTGGGGGGACAGGAACTGAATGTCCACATCGGCGGGGTCCACGCCATTTTGGACAAGCAGGTGCTTGAGGATATACTCGGGATTGGCGCCCTGACCCACAGCGTAGATGGTCTTGCCCTTCAGGTCGGCCATGGAGTGGACGGAGTCCCCCTTCTCCAGCACGTACAGCACGCCCAGGGTGTTGACGGCCAGCACCTGGATGGAACCATCGGTCTTGGTGCTGAGGGTGGCGGCCAGGTTGGTGGCAATGGCGGCCACGTCCACGGAGCCGCTGATGAGGGCGTCCTTGATGGCGGTGTTGTCCGCCACCACCTCGCTCGTGAGCTTCAGACCCTCGTCACCCTTACCGGACATGAGCCAGGCGGCGCCCATGCCGGTGGGGCCGGACATGGCGCTAAAGCGCAGAACGTCAGACTGGGGATCGGGGTCCACAGGGGTGCTGGTGCTCTGGGAGCCGTTGGAGGAGGCAGAGCCCTGCTGCCCGTTCCGGGAGCAGGCGGTCAGCAGGCTGGCGGCCATAGCGGCGCACAGCAGCAGAGAAATGGTACGTTTCAGCATGAGCATATCGTCCTTTCCAAAATCATGAGTGAATGGGCCGCCCGAAAAACGGGGCGGCTTTTGGTTGCCCCTATTTTAACATGACAGAGCCGGCGTTTCAATGCGAAAAAGACACATATCCCTGCCTGGGCGAACATAGGATGGACCAGTAAGAGCCGGGGAGTGTTGTTGAGTTGAAAGACAATATGGAGGACCGGGCCCAGCGCCTGGCACTTTACATCATAGAAAACCGGGCCACGGTCCGGGCCGCGGCACAGAGGTTCGGTATTTCCAAATCCACGGTACATAAGGATCTGACCGAGCGTTTGCCCCAGTTCAATCGGACGCTGTACCTCCAGGCCAAGGGCGTGCTGGAGGAAAACAAGGCCCAGCGGCACATTCGGGGCGGCATCGCCACCCGAAAAAAATACAAGGGGATCTAGGAAACGGAAAAACGGCCGATTGCCGGGCGATCGGGGTGACGGTTTTGACGGACTGAACGGAGCTGACCCACGGTCGGCTCCGTTTGCATTGCAATTTTAGTAGCCATGTGATATGATAAAGCAAAAATTTCAGAATTGGAGGCTGCACATATGAGCTACGCGGATCAGGTATTTATTCAGAACTGCAAGGATATCCTGGAAAAGGGCGTTTGGGACACCGACCGGGAGGTCAGACCCCGCTGGGAGGACGGTACGCCCGCCCACACCATCAAGCTTTTCGGCGTGGTCAACCGCTACGACCTGAGAAAGGAGTTCCCCATTCTCACCGTCCGGAAGCAGTATATCAAGTCCGCGGTGGACGAGCTGCTGTGGATTTGGCAGAAGAAGTCCAACGATGTCCACCAGCTCCACAGCCATGTGTGGGATGCCTGGGCCGATGAGAACGGCACCATTGGCAAGGCCTACGGCTACCAGCTGGGCGTGAAGCACCACTATCCCCAGGGGGACATGGACCAGGTGGACAAGGTGCTGTGGGACCTGAAGCACGACCCCGCCTCCCGCCGCATCCTCACCAGCCTCTACAACCACCACGATCTGAGCGAGATGGCCCTCTACCCCTGCGCCTACTCCATGACCTTTAACGTGTCCGGCAACACCCTGAACGCCATTTTGAACCAGCGCTCTCAGGATATGCTCACGGCCAACGGCTGGAACGTGATGCAGTACGCCACGCTGCTCCACATGATGGCCCAGGTCAGCGGCTTTGAGGCCGGCGAGCTGGTCCACGTCATTGCCGACTGCCACATCTATGACCGCCACGTGCCCGTGGTGGAGGAGCTCATTAAGCGCACCCCCTATGATGCCCCCAAGTTCACCCTGGACCCCGAGGTGAAGGACTTCTACGACTTCACCCCTGACAGCGTGAAGCTGGAGGGCTACCAGGCCCACCCCCTGGACGCAAAGCTGATTCCCGTGGCGGTCTGAGCGGGGGAGATCGGAAGATGAAATTAGTCGTTGCAGTCGATGAAAACTGGGGCATCGGCAAGGATGGGGACCAGATGGTCTACCTGTCCCAGGATCTGAAGCACTTCAAGAGCCTGACCATGGGGCACCCTCTGGTGCTGGGCCGAAAGACCATGGCCACCTTCCCCGGTGGTAAGCCGCTGAAGGGGCGGCGAAACCTGATTCTATCTCGAAACCCCGACTTTTCCCCTGAGGGCGCTGAGGTGTACCACGACTTGGAGAGCCTGCTGGCCGCTGCACCGGAGGATGCCTGTGTGATCGGCGGCGCGTCTGTCTATCACGCGCTGGCAGATAAGTGCGATACGGCCTATGTCACCAAACTCCACGCCTCCTGGCCCGCCGACTGCTGGTTCCCCAATTTGGACCAGAAGCCAGAGTGGGAGCTGGTGGAGGAGTCTGAGGTGATGGAGGAGAAGGGCGTTTCCTTCCACTTTGCCACGTACAAGCACAAGTAAGATAAAAAATGACCCGGACCACGGTCCAATGTCACTAAGCTGACCGAAAGATACAGCCATTAAGGGATAAAACTTGTTCGCTTCTCCCTTAATGGCTGTATGCTTATTGGGCATCAGCCTTGGCGGCGTGGTTATTCTGGCAAAAGGAATCGCGATCATGATGGTGTTCCTCACAGAGTAAAGGAGTAAAAAATGTTAATTGGAATGGTTCTGGGATTTATCATTTTCTCATTGTTGATAATGGCATACACCAATAGCGAAACTGCAAACATTTACTTTAAGGCATTTTGGATCTTTGTTGTGATCATAACCGCTGCCTTTGTTGGGATGCTTGTTGATTCTGCCTTGGGGTTTGATGGCAACCTTAGTATCGTATGGGCGATCGGCGCTGCCACAATGTTTCTCATCCCGAAAAATAAAGATAAGTAACCTGTAGACAACGTACAATAAGTTGCAGAAAACGGAAATAAGAGAACGCAGCCATGAAGTGTTAAACCTATTCGGGTTACTCGAACAGCCAGATTGGTCAATACAGCCGATGGAATGGAGGTATATAGAATGAAACGGAACGTCTCAAGAAAAACTGGCGCAATCGTCCTATTTCTCCTGATCGGATATGTAAGCATATCTTATTTTGTGGGATTCCCTTTAGGCTTTGGCAAAATACTATCACAACATGCAGCAAAGAGCTATTGCAGCAAAATTTACCCTGAAGCCCAAGTAGGAAAAACCGTATTTAATCCTGTCAGAAACGGTTATCAAACTACCGTCACGTTAGGGGATGAGAGGATTTACGTATCTGCAAACCCTGCCAAAGATTTCGTTTACGATGCCCATCGGGAAGAATTATTTTTGAATGAAAGCGGAATCGCTGAAATTATCGCAGAGCTAACGCGCACCAATGGGCACTTTTATGCCTGCCGTGTAATTTGGAATTGTGATGACACAATAACGCCTATTGTCAGTTTGAGAATCGATTATACGGACGATGAGAGTGTTCCGCTTCCAAGCCAGGCGCAGATAAAAGAACTTCTTGCCCCTGTTGCACTTGAGTTTATCGCCCGTGTTGAGAATATACATCCTTTGGAATCCATCGAAGTTCAATATTATCATCCCGATTTTAATCCTGATGAAAAGGGGTATACATGGAGGTCGATGACAGTTGCCCTAAATAATAACACTCCTCGAACAAAAGAAATCTTTTATGCTGCTGAACTTGTTGAGAAATGACGAGGATGACAGATTTATATCACTTCCAATAATCCGAACACTCAAACATGTACAACAAAAATCACTCACCCCATTCAAAATGGGATGAGTGATTTTTCTTTGCGCTCAAACGCTTAACTTAATGACATTGGACCACGGTCCGGGTCATTTTTATTCTGGTAGGGGGACATAAAATGTACTTACAGGGTGAGGTTCACACCGTCGATATCGGAAAGACCGTCCTTTGCCAGCATCCGCTCCAGCACCTCTACATCGGTGGCGATATCCATGGCGTCGCCCTGGAAGAGCATATCGAGCTGCTTCTCGAAGCCCTCCACCACCTTATCCATCATGCCCTCGATGCGCTCCATAGAGACGGTGATGTTCTTGCCATCCACACCCTGAGCTTCCAGCTGGGCGTAGGCCCCGAGAATCTTCAGCGTGGTGGGCAGATAGTAGCTCAGGAAGCTGTGAAGCTGAGGGGCCTTTTCGGGGCGGGACTTCTGGTACTCCAAAATCTTGGAGGTGATGACGCCGATGCGGTCGATCTGCTCAGACAGCTTCTCGTTGGCGATTGCATCGTTGACCGCCCGAATTTCCGCAAGAATGGCGTTTTCGGGCTCGGGCTCCGGTTTAGGCTCGGGCTTGGGTTCGGGCTTGGGCTTGGGGGTCATACCCTCGCCGGACAAAATCAGCCGCTGACCGCCGAAGTCCAGATAGCCCTGGGGGAACAGCCCCCCGTCCAGCATATCCTCCAGGTCGTCCAGCAGGGTCTTTTGCTGGGTCCCGGTGGCAGAGGAGAGGTCGGGCAGGGCCACGACCGAGAGGCTGCCGATGGTGGCCAGGTAGCGGCGGAAGCGCCGGACCTGTTTGCGGCTTTTCAGACCGGCCAGCAGGCAGCCTACGCCGCCGCCGATGAAGCACAGCCAGGGCAGGGAATGGAACACTTCGTAGCCTACCATATCAAGCTCGCCCTTGATCAGCCAGCGCAGCATCCAGGAGAAATTCTCCAGGAAGGGAAAGCCGAACAGTGCGGCAAGGACGCTGCCGATGATGATAAGCCGCTTGCCCTTGCGGTCCAGACGGGCCAGGCTGGCCTCCTGATTCCGTTTCAGGGCCGTTTTCTGATCCCGGGCGTTGGCGGGCTGGGTCTCCTGGCCGTTTTGGATGTAGTAGGGGTGCCGGCCAATCTCACGGACCCGCTTGGGCGGGTTGGTGAACAGCTTCAGCGCCAGAAGTACAAATCCGAAGGGCGGAAAGAGGAACAGCATCACAACAGGGAAAATCCAGCTGCTCGAGGTGTTTCGGTCAGAGTTAGACGGGTGAGCCATGGCGGTACCTCCAGGTAAAAAAATAGAATAATCGGATCATATCACACACTGATATCTTATCATACCCCGCAGAAGCGAAAAAGTAAATGGAGAAACGTAAAATTCGGTTGTAACTGTTCTGTAATTACCTATGGGGGAAAGCGTGATATAATAACCGCAAATACAGCGCTTTGCTCCACGATGCTGTGGTTTTTTCAGCTGATTGGCCTGGAGCCGTATAAAAATAGGGCAGCGGTGCTCCAGAAGCCGGCGGAAAGGCAAGGATAGAAGAAAGAACGAGGAGGAATCCGACTATGGAACAAGGTGGGGCCCGAGTGGCCAAAACACCCGATACGCCAAACAATCAGAAAAGGACTGCGCTTATTGTGTGCGGTGTGCTGGCTGTGCTGGCGGCGGCCTATCTGCTCCTGTGCTTCTGGGTGGGCAGACAGAACACCATTTTTCCAAATACCTGGGTTGCGGGTGTGGACGTGTCCGGTATGACCCAAACCGAGGCGGTGGAGGCCCTGAATACATGGGAAGAGGGGCCTGCCGGGGCGCTGACCCTGGAACTGGTGTGCGGGGACTGGACGGACAAGGTGACCGCCCGGGACATGGATTACGATTGGAACAAGCTGGCTGATTTTGCCTACCGCACGGGGCGGGACAATTTTTTTGGCCAGGGTCTGAACTACCTCAAGTCCCTGATGGGGGCACAAAATGCGGTGAGCCTTGATGCTGGCTTCCAAGGCGGCCCCGCTCTGGATGCCCTGCTGGATCGCTGTGCCGAGCAGGTGGGACAGGGCCGCGCAGAGCCCCAATTCCGGGTGGAGGGCGACAAGCTGCTGGTTACAAAGGGCGCTGCCGGTCTCAGACTGGACCGTGAGATGGCGCAGAGCGATGTGCGTGGGGCACTGGGTGAGCTGTTTGAACAGCAGGAGGAGAACTCGGCCCGGGTGGAGCTGACCCTGGTGGAGGACCCCTGTCCGGAGCTGGACGCGGACGCCGTCTACCGCCAGTTCCACGCCGAAGCCAAGGACGCCGCACTGGACCCGGAGACCTTCAAGGTCTCTGACCATGTGGTGGGCGTGGACTTCGACAAGGACCAGCTGAAGGCACAGTACGCCAATGCCGGGGAGGGGAGCGAAATCGCCATTCCCCTAACGCTGACCCAGCCCAAGGAAACGAAAAAGAGCCTGGAAGGCAAGCTATTTAAAGATGTGCTGGGCCAGGCCACCAGCCGCGTGAAGGGTACGGCCAACCGCAAGAGCAACGTGAAGCGGGCGGCCGCCGCCTGCAACGGCGTGGTCATCCTGCCCGGCCAGGTGTTCTCCTATAACAATTCCGTGGGCCGCATCACGACTGACCGGGGGTACCTCATGGCTCCGGTCTACTCGGCCGGTCAGTCGGTGGACGGTGTGGGCGGCGGCATCTGCCAGCCCTCCTCCACCCTCTACTCTGCGGTGCTCCGCACCACACTGGAGGTCGTGGAGCGGCGGAACCATATGTTCGCGGTGGGCTATGTGCCCGACGGGATGGACGCCACGGTTTACTACGGCAGCACCGATTTCCGTTTTAAGAACAACACCAACTACCCCATCCGGGTGGTCACCGAGAGCTACGACAAGGGGGGTGCCCGGTACCTGACCGTGAAGCTGCTGGGCACCAATGAGACCGGCCGCTACGCCGTTCCCACCAACTACGTTTTCGACTGGGAGGAGCCGACCACCAAGTATGTGGCCGACCCCAATATCCCCCGCGGCACCACCAAAGAGGATAAGGAGCAGAACCCCTACAAGGGCCGCAAGGCCACCGTCACCCGCACCGTCTACGAGGCAAACGGCACGGTGGTGGAGAAACAGAAGATGGGCACCAGCACCTACAAGATGCGGCCCAGGACCGTCTACTATAACCCCCTGGACGGCGATCCCGCCACCTGGGTGAACGGCGTGCCCCCCAAGCCTGCCCCCGTAGAACCGACCAAGCCGACGGTTTCCCCTGTGGAGCCGCCTAAGCCGCCGGTTTCTCCGGTAGAGCCGCCGATTGCCCCTGTGGAGCCGCCGGTTTCTCCCGTGGAGCCGCCCAAACCGCCGGTTTCCCCTGTGGAGCCGCCGGTGGTCGAGCCGGGAAACCCGGTCACGCCCCCTACAGCACCGGAGGTTCCCGGTGATGGAGGCGGCAGCGCGAACCCCGCGGCATAAGAAAGGATTTTTACATGTTTGAAGGTTTTTCACAGGAGACAGTGGATTTTTTGTGGGGCATCCGGCTCAACAACGAGCGGAGCTGGTTTTTGAGCCACAAGGAGGACTTCCGCAGCTATGTGGACCTGCCCCTGCGTCAGCTTGCCGAACAGGTGCGACAGGTTATGGATGAGGAGTTTCCCCAGCTGGGCCTACAGCTGAAGGTGAGCCGGATCTACCGGGATGCCCGCCGCCTGTTCGGTCGGGGCCCGTACAAGGACCACCTGTGGTTCAGCCTCCGCCTGCCCAGTGCGGACGACAGCGCAACCCCCTGCCTGTTCTTTGAGCTGGCCCCTGAGTGCTGGCGCACCGGCATGGGCTGTTACGACCCAAAGCCCGTCACGATGATGAAGCTGCGGGCGCGCATCGACCGGGACCCCAAGCCGCTGACGAAGTTGGTTCGGGAACTGGAGAAGCGGCCTGAGTTCCGGCTGGATACGCAGCCCTACAAGCGGCCCAAGGGCGACCCCGGAGAGCGGCTCCGCCCCTGGTACAACAGCCGGCAGATCAGCGTGGAGCGGGAGGAGAACTGCGAGGGGGACTACCTGACCGCAGACCTCTTTGACCGCGTGGTGGAGGATTTCCGGTTTTTGGTGCCCATCTATCAGTATATGAGCCGTGTTGCCGCGGATCCCGACCCACGAGATCCGACGTGATAAAAAGCAGACCTGCACCGGCAGGTCTGCTTTTTCATGCCCTCCTGAATTCATCAAACTAGCTTAATAAAAAAGATAGAGAAGAAATGAACAAAATGTATTGACAAATGAAATGATAAGTGGTAGATTATAGACAGAAAAAGAAAGGATGAGTCCAATGTACCAGTAACGTCTCAGCACCTGATTTTATCGAACCGATCCAGAGGCGCGATCAAACTGAAACGAAGCTGCACGTGGTGCGGTGATCGATCCCAGTAAGTGGGAAGCCGGGGCATAGACCGTGGTAGAACAGGATGAACGCAGCCAATGTGACTAGAAGGACCAAGTAAATCGGAAGCAGTGATCTGGCTTAAACGAAAAAAGTTGTGACAAGGAAAATTCGCTTGCAAGTATTCTGGATTTACAAGTTGCCGTAAGCGCCTGGTCGAGCAGATAAAAGCAGGGAAGGATATGCCGCAAACACGAAACGTGACTAAAAAATCAAACCCAACATAGAAGGACCATACTTTTGATGGTGTGCCGAAAAGAGTAGGCAGTGAATGAAACGGTTGTGTGAGCGATTTGAAGCACGGAGTAATGGAAGTGGTGTAGCCGATCCAATAGAAAGAGAGGTAAACAAATGACGTTAGATACCAAGAGCGAACAGAAGTGACCCTTAACTGCAGCGGATTACGAAACGCACAGTTAAGGGTCATTTCTTTTTGTTCTTTGAGGTTGTTTGTCGGTATGTGGGGCGGGCCGTACGGCCCGCCCCGAACTTGTTTACAGGGCGGAAAGCCAGGGGCATTCGGCAAGCTGGGATGGCTGGCGCTTTAGGCCCGCAGGCGCAGCGAGCCCCGCAGGTCCACACCCTGGGCTTGGAGGGCGGCAAAGGCCAGCAGAACGCCGAACAGGAGCGCCGCCAGACCGGCATGGACCGGGGGCAGACCGGAATCGCTCAGTACCCGGAACAGGAGGTTTGAACACAGGGCGGACAGGGCCGCAGCCAGACAGGGGGCGGTGAGCCAGTCAAACCAGCGCAGAGCAAGGCCGGTGTGCCGATGGACGGACCAAAGGCAGAGACTCAGCTCCAACATGGAGGAGAGCACAGCGGCGGCGGCGTAGCCTTTCAGCCCCACGCCGGGCAGCGAAACCAGCAGGGCGGTGAGTGCCAGCTGTACCGCTCCGCCCAGCAGCGATATGGCGGCCACGGTGCGCTGGTGGCCGGTGCTGTTCAGGGTGCAGGCCAGCACGGAGCAGAAACAGCTCATCGCCATGACAGCGGCCATAGGGACCATGCAGAAGCCCACCCCCTCCTGCCGGAACAGGATGCTGCCAAGCTCCGGGCCAACCACCAGCATGAGGGCCAGGGCGGGCAGGGACAGGATGGATACCACCGACATGGCCCGGCTCACAAGCCGGCGCACCTCACGTTCACGGCCCAAGGCGGTGGCCTGCGCCAGCCGGGGGGCGAGTACCATGGTCAGCGCCCCCAAAAAGACGGTAGGCAGTCCCAGCAGGGGCATGGTCATGCCGGTCAGCACGCCGAATTGAGCCACGGCCCCCTCGCGGCTCATGCCGCCCGCCACCAGCTGACGGGGGATCAGGGCGGTGTTGGCGGCGGACAGCAGATTTCCCAGTATGGAGTTGAGGCCCACGGGCAGGGCAATGGACAGCACCCGGCTCCGCCGGACGGCCGCGGCCTCACCGGGGCCGCCCAGCCCACGGCGCACAAAGCGGCGGCGGTAGAGGACGAACAGCGTGCAGGAGGAGAAAATCTCACAGATCACCATGCCCAGAATGATAAGCCCCACCGCCCGCTCCGGCCACTGGGGCAGAAAGCAGGCCAGCAGGGCGATGACAGCAACGGACCGGACCAGCTGTTCCAACAGGTTGACAACCGCAGGGGTACCCACCAGCCCCGCCCCATAAAAGACGTGCTTGCACAGGTTTTCCACCCCGGTGAGGGCCGTACAGGGGACCAGCAGGATCAGAGCCAGCTGGGTGCGGGCATCCCCGAGCAGGGCGGTGGAGATGAAGTCGGAACCGAGTATGACCACCGTGCCCACCGGAAGGAGCAAAAGGCAAAACAGGCGCAGGCAGGTCATGAGGGTCTGGTGGACGGAGCGGCGGTCGTGCCGCGCCAGGTGCTGGGCGCTCAGGTTGGCGGTGGCGGAACACAGCCCCACCGCCGTCATGGACGTGAGCACCGAATAGACCGGGATGACCAGCTGATAAAGTCCCATCACCTGCGCCCCGGCCAGCCGGGACATGACCACCCGGTAGCAGAAGGCCAGCCCATCGCCCAGAATACCCAGAACGGTGAGCAGCATCACCCCGCGGCCCGCGGACATGACTTTTTCCTCCATGACCATCCCTCCTCCCAGACAGAGTATGCAGTCCCAGCGGGGGATAGAAGGGGGGCTTTTGCCCGCTCGGCGGGAAGCCGGATGGTCGGAACAGACAGAAGCGCGGCGGTATTTTTCCCCCTTGCGGGTTTCTATCCCAGGCATTATAATAGGGACAACCGTGAAACCAAACAGATTCTAAGGAGGAAACCAAAATGTCTTTTGTGGATTTGGAGAAACAGGGTGCCGTGGGCATCATCACCATGAACCGCCCCGAGGCGCTGAACGCGCTGAATGAAGCGGTGCTCCGTGACCTGGATACGGTTCTGGATCAGGTTGAGGCGGACGACGAGATCCTGGTGGCTGTGGTCACCGGCGCGGGCCGCTCCTTTGTGGCCGGTGCCGACATCGGCCAGATGTCCACGTTCAGCGCCGTGGAGGGCAAGCAGTTCGGCGCATTTGGCAACCGCGTGTTCCTGAAGCTGGAGAACCTGACCAAGCCCACCATCGCCGCGGTCAACGGCTTTGCGCTGGGCGGCGGCTGTGAGCTGTCCATGGCCTGCGACATCCGTGTGGCCAGCGAGAAGGCCAAGTTTGGCCAGCCCGAGGTGGGCCTGGGCATTACCCCCGGCTTCGGCGGCACCCAGCGCCTGGCCCGCATTGTGGGTATGTCCAACGCCATGGAGATGATCCTGACGGCCCGCAACATTGACGCCAACCGCGCCAAGGAGATCGGCCTGGTCAGCTATGTTGTCCCCGCTGAGGAACTGATGGACAAGGCGCTGGAGCTGGCAAACGCCATTGCGAAGAACGCCCAGGTGGCGGTCCGCCAGTCCAAGGCCGCCATGCGCCGGGGCATCCAGACCGACGTGGCCACTGGCATCGCCTACGAGACCGAGGCCTTTGGCCTGTGCTTCTCCACCGAGGACCAGAAGGACGCCATGAAGGCCTTTGTGAACAAGGAGAAAGTCGCCTCCTTCAAAAATCGCTGAGGGGACAGAACGCCTGCGGGGACCGGCCGTACAGCCGGTCCCCGTTCCGCTTCCAAGTGCATCCCAACGGTGCGCACGGTGGGGGCAAATGTCCTTGACAATCCGGTGCGCCGGTGATATAGTGAATGCGTGAAATTGGCATAGACGGAGAAGAAACCGCTTGAAGCGCCCAGAGAGGGACACATCTGGTGAAAGTGTCCTGCGTGGTCGGCGGCCGTACCACTCCTGAGCCGCCCGGGAGGACCGGGCCGGGCCCGCCCGTTACAGCGGTCACAAGCGGCGGTACGGCGTACCGCAAGCAGGGTGGAACCGTGGAGCATCTGTTCGCTTCACCCCTGAACATCAGGGGTGAGGCGTTTTTTTATCCTTTGCCCCAAACCGTTACTGAGGAGGCATTTTATTATGGCAGAAGAAAATAAGCAGTTTACCTTTGAAAATCCCGAATACAAAAAGACCTACTGGCACACCTGCTCTCACATTATGGCGCAGGCCGTTAAGCGCCTGTGGCCCGAGGTGAAGCTGGCCATTGGCCCCGCCATCGACGAGGGCTGGTACTACGACATGGACGCCCCCTTCTCCTTCACCCTGGAGCACCTGGAGAAGATCGAGGCGGAGATGAGAAAGATCTGCAAGGAGAAGCTGAAGCTGGAGCGCTTCGAGCTGCCCCGTGCCGAGGCCCTCAAGCTCATGGAGGAGAAGAACGAGCCCTTCAAGGTGGAGCTCATCAACGACCTGCCCGAGGACGCCACCATCTCCTTCTACAAGCAGGGCGAGTTCACCGACCTGTGCGCCGGTCCCCACCTGGACTCCACCGGCCGCGTGAAGGGCAACGCCATCAAGCTGACCGCCTGCAACGCCGCCTACTGGCGCGGCGACTCCAACCGCGAGACCCTCCAGCGCATCTACGGCATCGCCTTCCCCAAGAAGGACGAGCTGGACGCCTATCTGGCCAAAATCGAGGAGGCCAAGAAGCGCGACCACAACAAGCTGGGCCGTGAGCTGGAGTATTTTACCACCGTGGACTATATCGGTCAGGGCCTGCCCATCCTGCTGCCCAAGGGCGCCCGCACCATCCAGCTGCTCCAGCGCTGGATCGAGGATACGGAGCAGGCCAGAGGCTACCAGCTGACGAAAACCCCGCTGATGGCCAAGCGTGACCTTTATAAGATCTCCGGCCATTGGGATCATTATCTGGACGGCATGTTCATCCTGGGCGATCCCCACGACGAGACCAAGGAGTGCTATGCCCTGCGCCCCATGACCTGCCCCTTCCAGTATCAGGTGTTCCTGAACCGGGCCCGCTCCTATCGCGAGCTGCCCATGCGCTTGGGCGAGACCTCTACCCTGTTCCGAAACGAGGATTCCGGCGAGATGCACGGTCTGATCCGTGTGCGCCAGTTCACCATTTCCGAGGGCCACCTGATCCTGCGCCCGGACCAGCTGGAGGAGGAGTTCAAGGGCTGCCTGGATCTGGCCAACTATTGTCTGGAGACCCTGGGGCTGAAGGAGGACTGCACCTTCCGCTTCTCCCAGTGGGACCCCGCCAACCCGGGCAACAAGTACGAGGGCACCGCCGAGCAGTGGGAGCTGGCCCAGAGCACCATGGCCAAGATCCTGGAGGATCTGGGCGTAACGTACGAGATCGGCATTGACGAGGCCGCCTTCTACGGCCCCAAGCTGGACATTCAGTGCAAGAATGTGTTTGGCAAGGAGGACACCCTCATCACCATCCAGATCGACATGCTGCTGGCCAAGAAGTTTGGAATGGAGTATGTGGATGCCGATGGTCAGAAAAAGACCCCCTATATCATCCACCGCACCTCCATGGGCTGCTACGAGCGTACGCTGGCCCTGCTGCTTGAGAAGTATGCCGGCGCACTGCCCACCTGGATGTCCCCGGAGCAGGTGCGCATCCTGCCCATCACCGACCGTACCAACGATTATGCCTATGATCTGCGGGAGGTCCTGGCCAAGCAGGGCTTCCGTGTGGAGGTGGACAGCCGCAACGAGAAGATCGGCAAGAAGATCCGCGAGGCTACCATGGAGAAGGTCCCGTATATGCTGGTTGTGGGTGACCGGGATATGGAGAACAAGACCGTCTCCATCCGTCACCGCTCCGGTGAGGATCTGGGCGCCATGAGCCTGGACGCCTTTACCGCCATGCTCAAGGAAGAGGTCGACACCAAAGCGATCAAGTAAGACCCCAAACCGAAACATAAAACCGGCCCGTTCCAATGGAACGGGCCGGTTTTGTTATGACGGCAATATAGCTTGCTGAAAATAGGGGGGAACGTCTTAGATGTGCATGGTGTGCCAGAAGGACGAACCACTTAGGCCGCCGACACACCATAGACCAGATTGGGCAGGAAAAGCACCAGATCCGGGAAGAGAACCATGACCAGCACCACAAACAGAACCGCCGCATAGAAGGGCCAGCCGTAGCGCACGGTATCCTCAATGGGACAATCCATGATACTAGATACCGTGTACAGGGCAGTACCGACAGGGGGGGTCATGACGCCGAAGGTAACGCAGGTCATCATGATCATACCAAACACCACGGGGTCCACGCCGACGCTCTTCATAACGGGCAGCAGGATGGGGGTGAGGATCAGGGCGATAACGGTGGTCTCCATGAACATACCGCACAGCAGCAGGAACAGAATGACCAGGATCAGCAGGATGGTGGAGTTGCTGGTGATGCCAACAAGGGCGCTGGCGATCGCGGTGGTCAGGTCATCGTAAACAACGCCGTAACCGAAAATGCCGGAGAAGGCCAGAATGATGGTGATGACCGTGACGTCCTTCACGCTGTCCTTGAGCACCTTCATAAAGTCCTTAACGTTCATCTCGCGATAGATAAACATGCCGACCACAATGGCGTAGATGCAGGCAAATGCACCGGACTCAGAGGGGCTCATGATACCGAAACGAATGAGGATGATCAGCATGAAGGGGAAAACAAGGGCCCAGAAAGAGTCCACAATTGCTTTGAACACCTCGCTGAGGGGAGCAGGCTTGCTCTTCTCAGGAGTATAGCCAAAGTGCTTGGCGCTCCAGCTTGTGGCCACCATCAGCAAAACACACATCAGAATACCGGGGAACCAGCCGGCCATAAACAGACGGCCGATGGACACCTCGCCGACGGTACCATAGATAATCAGGCCCATGCTGGGAGGAATGGTGGCAACAATCAGGCCGGACAGGCCGTTGATCGCAGCAGACCAGCCGCGGGCATAGCCCAAACGGTTCATCTCAGGACCCAGGATGCGGGACTGCATCGCAGCATCGGCCACGGCAGAACCAGACACGCCGCCCATCAAGGTGGACAGCAGGCAGGAGACCTGGCCGATATTGCCGTACATATGGCCGGTGCACACACTGGCCAGATGCATCAGGCGCTTGGTAATACCACAGGCGTTCATCAGGTTGCCAGCCAAAATAAAAAGAGGAATGGCCAGCATGGTAAAGGACTGACTGGTGGAGATGGACTTCTGCACCAGGATGCTCATAGGCAGGTCACGAATCAGGAAGAAGCTGAAGCCGGAAAGACCGATGGAGAACGCTACTGGCATGCCCAAAAGCAAGAAAATAAAGAAAATAAGGATTGCAATAGCCATTTATTTGTTCCCCCAATCGTGCATAGGTGTTTTAACGCTCTCTACAAGGCGGACGAGGGTGGAAATGATCATAAAGAAGGAGCCGACAGGTACGGCCAGCGTCACCCAGCTGTAGCTGATGTGAAGCGTGGTGATCTCACGAGACCAGCCATTTACGACCATTTGAAAGCCAAATACCACCAGAACGGACAAAAGGACGATAATAATGACCTTGAACAGAATATCCAGGGTCTTTTGGATTGCATTAGGGAAACGCTTGACCAGCAGATCAATGCCGATGAGGCCGGGACCTCTCACGGCGATGTCGCTGCCCAGGAAAATCATCCAGGCAAAGGCCACCAGGGCTGCATCCTGTGCCCAGTTAATAGGGGAACCGACCGTGCGGAAGATAGCCGCAGAAAATACGAGGATCATAATGCCAAACAATAGCAAGTTGGCAATAATCTCTTCCAGTTTACAGAAACCATAGTACAGTTTTTTCAAAGAAGTCACCTCCGGAAAAGAAAGTCTGGGTGAGCAAAGCCCGCCCAGACCTTCGCATAAATATTAGTAGTTCAGGCCAGCCTCGGTGTACAGCTGCTGGCGAAGGTCCTGCCAACCAAGCTGCTCATAGGCGGTATCAACGGCGGACTTAAATGCCTCCTTGTCGACCTCAACAACCTGCATACCGTTGTCAACAAGGGTCTGCTCCATATCGGCCTGAGCGTCGATGATATCCATGGAACAGTTATAGGCGTTGTTGTAGCAAGCGTCCAGAACGATCTGCTGATACTCCTCGGGCAGCTTGGAGAACCAGGCCTCGCCGCCGATCAGGCAGTTGAACAGCTGGATGTGCTCGGTCTTGTTCACATACTGGCAAACCTCGTAGATGGCGCTGGACACAGCACTGGTGTACTGCACTTCGCAGGCATCGATTGCCTTGGTCTGGATGCTGTTGTAAACCTCGGACCAGGGAATGTTGTAGGGGGTAGCGCCCATAGCGGTGATGGAGTAGTTGTAGGGATCAGCACCGGGGGTACGGGTAACAACACCCTTCAGGTCAGCGGGGGTGGTGGCGGGCTTGTGGCCCATGAAGGAACGGGCACCATCATAGAAGTTAAAGGCCAGCACGCGGATACCCTGATCCTGCAGCTGCTTCTCCCAGCCCTTGAAAGTGTCGGTCTTCAAAATCTTCAGACCATCCTCATAGCTATCAACCAGATAAGCCATGTTGAAGATGCCGATGTCGTTGACGTAGCTGGACATACGGCCAGCGTCAGTCAGAACCGCAATGCCCATGCCGGCCATGGCCTGGTCGATCATGTCTTCCTCAGCGCCAAGCTGGCTGGAGGGGTACACGGTGACCTTCACCTTGCCGTCGGTCTTTTCCACGATCTCGTCAGCAGCAGCCTTCAGACCCTGGTAGATCATAGAAGTGTTGGTCTGAGTGGTGGAGATCTTCAGCTCATAGGTATCGCCAGTAGCGCTACCGGTGTTGGAGTCGGATTTACCGCAGGCGACCAGAGCCAGAGTCATGCTGATAGCCAGGGCGGCAGCAAGAATTTTTTTCAGTTTCATCTTTGTTTCCTCCCGTTTTTCGTTCTGTAAGATTTTTATATAGATAAATGGTAAAAACCAACTATCTCAAAGGGTTACCTTGGGTGGGTGGCAGGAGAGCAGCTCCAACGGAGCACCTTCCGAGGGGAGAACCACTGCGCCAGAAAGCGCCGCCGGGAGCAGAAGAAAATCTCCCTGCCGAAGTTCCATTTCCTCCTCAGGCGTTTTCAATACGCCGCTGCCTCTCAGGACCACCCAGACTTGCAGCTGGGGCTGAACCGGGGCATGCCAAGGAGTGGTGAGCTGTACACGAGATACCTGGAACAGATCGGTGTAGCGGGAATCAATATAGCTCTCCACACAAACACCGTCGTGATGCTCAACCACGACAGGAGCTACCTTCCATCTGCGGCAAGTTTCCTCTTCGGAAAAGCCGTCATAATGGAAGCAATCGAGCATACGCTCATAGCCTAACCCCTGGTGGCATTGGGTTTCATGGATGCGGAGACCCGCAGGCGTAACCAGTTCGGTGCGCATAGTGTAGTCGGTAGGCTCCTGAACCTCGGCCAATAGACAGCCGGCCCCAATCGCATGGGGAAGGCCGCCGGGAATGAAGAAGGAGTCGCCGGGGTGGACCGGGATCTTGTGCAGGCAATCCAGCATCGCCGGAATGTCCTGAGAATCGAAAACGGCCTTCCAGCGCTCCCGGGTGACTCCAGGTTTGAAGCCAAAGTAAATACAGGGCTCCTGGCCGTTGACACGTCTGGTTTCCAGTATGTACCACGACTCTGTTTTTCCGTAATCAGAATGAAAGAACTTGCGTGCAAATTCCTTGTCCGGGTGAGTCTGAATGGTCAAGCGCTCGTGGGCGTCAATGAGTTTGATGAGCATACCCATTGTGCTGCCTATGGATTGAAGGTGAGGCAGGCCGTAGTATTCCTTGGGGTGCTGCTCCAGTATGTCCTTTAAATAGGGTTGACCGGGCAGGTTCAGCACACGGCTGTAACCTTCAATTACGTCTTCACGACCGGGATTCTTGGCCCGCACAATGCTGGCCACCCAGTCCTCCGGAAACGGACCGTCCGTCTCCGGCGTCCGCGAACGCCAACGGTCGAGCCCAGCCCCGCCGATGTAGGTCCTCCATACCCGAGTCTCAGAAAGCTTTAGGACACGAGCGGCAGGGAGGACCGATGAATCTGTATTCATAAATTTTCCCTCACTACAGCCACATGAATGAACCGACACCAGACATAGTTCATGTATAGACTGTTCATACTTTAGTAATAATATATCATTGGTATACTAGTGTTTCAATAGGTTTTTCCTCTAAATATTGATCCTCTATTTTGGTCATAATGACAAAAGCCGACCGGATCTTCCCTCCCTCACCTGACAACAGGACTGCAATTTGATGAGAAGGTTGGAATGAACAAGAGATAAGACTTGTATGATGTCGAATTTACTGTTATACTCTCCTGTATATGCATTTCGTTTGAAAGGTTTGAGGGAAATAGGTGAAGACGGAGTTTAAACTGAGTAATGAAACATCACGGGAGTATGCATCCAGAGTGATTCGCGAAAAAATCGTCTCGCGAGAACTGACCCCCGGTTCCAAAATAAGCGAGGCAGAACTTGCCGCTCAGCTTGGCTTATCCAGAACCCCCGTACGTGAGGCGATGATCGAGCTAAATCGAATCCGCATTATCAATGTGCTGCCTCAAAAGGGAATTTATGTCTCGCTGATCGACTATGCACTGGTAGAGGAGGCACAATTTGTTCGCTACACGCTGGAGTGCGGAGTGATAGAATCTCTGTGCCAAATTGGCTTGACGCCGCAGCAGGAGGGTGCACTGGTGGAGAACCTGCGGCTCCAGGAGTTTTATGTGCAAAATCCGCTCCGTAACCGCTTGTTCGAATTGGACGATGAGTTCCACCATATGCTGTTTAAATATGCCAACCGCGAAATGGCCTATGAGCTGATGAGAAGTATTAGTATCCACTTCGATCGGGTACGCAGTATGAGCACCAATGTGGAGCAGGACCGTGATTTAAGCTTGGTCAACGAACATTGGAATGTTTTAGAGGCCATCATAAAAAAAGATGCTGACGCAGCCCATTCTTATCTGGTGGAGCACCTTGGACGGTATAAGTATGATGCTCACTATATCAAATCACACTACTGCGGTTTTGTGAAAGAGGATACCTGAGCGCCAGAATTGTTGCGGCACCCTGTGTGGCAGGAATCGTTCATCTCGGTGTGGAATGGAGACGTTCACTCGATCAGAGCTGCACTGGCCTGAAATCTTACTTGCGCTAACATACCTTATAAAAAAGATCGGGAAGGTTCAACCTTCCCGATCGTTTCGTTATCCATTATTTTAATGGGGATCTGCCTCGTCCAGCAGACGCACGTTGATCTCCAACACCCGGCGGTGCTCCACACGGGTGACCGTGACATCCATGCCCTCGGCGGTGAAATGGTCGCCCACCTCAGGCACGCGGCCCACCTGCTCCAGAACCCAGCCGGATACGGTGGCGGCGTCGCAGCTTCCTTTCATGGCGAAGAGGTCGTACATATCGTCCAAATCGGTGGAACAGGCCACCAGGTAGCTGCCGTCGGGCTGCTTCTGGAAATTCTCGATGACCTCATCGTGCTCATCCCAGATCTCGCCCACCAGCTCCTCCAGAATGTCCTCCAGCGTGGCAACACCTTCGGTGCCGCCGTACTCGTCCACGACAATGGCCATATGGGCCTTGTTCTTCTGCAAGATTTGCAGAAGCTGGGAAATCTTAGTGTTTCCGGTGGTGTAGAAAACAGGGGACTTGATGTTGGAAACCATGGTTTCCCCCCGATAACGGGCGGCGTAGAAGTCCTTCTCGTGGATGACGCCCACAATGTTATCAATGTTGTCGTGGTAGATGGGGATGCGGGAGTAGCCGCTCTGGGCAAAGAGGGAGGCCACCTGCTCCATGGTACTGTCCTCCTCAGCCGCCACCAGATCCACACGGGGGGTGAGGATCTCGGAGACTTCCAGATCGTTGAACTCGATGGCGGCCCGGATGAGGTCGCTCTCGTGCTCGTCCAGACCGCCCTCAGTTTCGGCCTGGTCCACCATACCCACCAGCTCTTCCTCCGTGATGCCGTCATTGGCACTGTGGCGGAACAACCGGTTTAAAAGCCGCTTCCAGAGCGTGAACAGGACGGACAGGGGGGTGAGCAGGACCATGAGCACCCGCAGCAGGGGACAGGCGAACATGGCTACGGCCTCGGGCGTCTCCTTGGCCAGACTCTTGGGGGAGACCTCGCCAAAGATCAGAATGATGATGGTCAGGGCCACGGTGGAAACGGTAGGGCCGTACTGCTGGAACCAGCGGGTACACAGCACGGTGGCCACCGTGGTGGCGGTAATGTTTACAATGTTGTTGCCAATGAGCAGAGTACTCAGCAGCTTGTCGAAGTTTTCAGCAAGTTCCAGGGTAGCGGCGGCACGCTTGCTGCCGTTGTCTGCCTTGGATTTTAGACGGATGCGGTTTAAAGAGGTGTAGGCGGTCTCGCTGGCGGAGAAAAACGCGGAAAATCCAACCAGGATGACCAGAGCGACTAGCATACTGATACTGGTACTGTCAAGCCCCATGATGAGAGAGATCACTCCAATTTTACATTTTATTATTCTTGTAGTACGGGGAATATGCGGTGGGGACTGCATTTGGGCAGGAGTATAACACAGCCGGGTGGAAAATTCAAGTTAAACTTGTGTACAGATATACCAAAGACGTAAAATTTGGCGAGAATACCAGTTAAAAAGTGAAAAAAGTGCTTGACGAGGACACAGCAGCATGATATAGTAATTACACCTGTGAAAAGGGGCTTTTTTGTTGTGCGCATTTTTTGCGGTGTTTGACGCACAACCCCCTCACCCACCTGGGACACAGGGAGGCAAATTGCCGAGTCCCACCGTGATCGTATTTCAGGCGTGTCCGTGCGCGCCTGTGTCTTACGCTGGATTCGGCATCAGAGGAGTCGAGATCCGGCGTTTTCTTTTGCCCGGAGCCCGGTTCACTCAGCGGAACCCCACCCCGGGGACCCGCAATTATTTAAGGAGGTGCCGAACACATGGCAAAAAGCGGCGCGCGCGTGAAGGTCACCCTGCGGTGCTCTGAGTGCAAGCAGAGAAACTACAACACCATGAAGAACAAGAAGAATACCCCTGACCGCCTGGAGATGAACAAGTACTGCCCCTTCTGCAGAAAGCACACTGTCCACAACGAGACTAAGTAATAGTTCTCTATGGATGATATGAAAGAAGGGTATCGAATGGCTGAGAATGAAAAGCTGGAGCAGCAGGCTCCCGTTCAGGCTGAAAAGGCCAAGAAGGAGAAGAAGCCCGAGAAGAAAAAGCCCGGCTTCTTTGCCCGCATTGGCAAGTGGCTCAAGGAGATGAAGAGCGAGCTGAAGAAGGTCCAGTGGCCTACCCGCAAGCAGACGATCAACAACACGCTGATCGTAATTGCCTGCGTGATCGTGGTGGGCATCTGCATCTGGGTCTTTGATCTGGTCGCAAACGAGGCGATCAAGGCCATCATCTCCTTCCTGGGCTGACGAGGTGACGGATATGGCCGACAATGCAAATTGGTATGTGGTCCACACCTATTCCGGTTATGAGAATACGGTCAAAGCCACCATCGAGAAGTATGTCGAAAACCGCAACCTGCAGGATCTGATCCACGAGATCAACATCCCGATGGAAACTGTCACCGAGATCACGGATAACGGAAGCAAGGACGTGGAGCGCAAGGTGTTCCCCGGCTATGTGCTGGTCAAGATGGTCATGACCGACGAGACCTGGCACGTGGTCCGCAACGTCCGCGGCGTCACCGGCTTCCTGGGCGAAGGCAACAAGGCTATCCCCCTCAGTGACGCGGATGTAGCCGCCCTCGGTGTTGAAAAGCACGAGGTGGTCATCGGTTACCAGGTTGGTGATACCGTTAAAATCACCGACGGCGCCCTGGAGTCCTTCCTGGGCACGGTGGAAGAGATCGACATGGACCAGAACAAGGTCCGCGTGGTCGTGTCTATGTTTGGACGCGAGACCCCCGTGGAGCTGGAGCTGGATCAGGTCGAGCCCGCCGATCCGTAACTTTACGGTTCCCGCGGCATATGCCGCAACGTGGGAGGGACGGCAAAACGTCCCGCCAATTAGGACCTAAATGGTCCCCCAAACCACATTTTATCAATGGAGGTGCTCATTCGTGGCACAGAAAGTAACTGGATACGTTAAACTTCAGATCCCCGCCGGCAAGGCAACTCCCGCACCCCCTGTTGGTCCCGCTCTGGGCCAGCACGGTGTTAACATCGCCGCTTTCACCAAGGAGTTCAACGAGCGCACCAAGAATGATATGGGCATGATCATTCCCGTTATCATCACCGTGTACGCCGACCGCTCCTTCACCTTCGTTACCAAGACCCCTCCCGCTGCCGTTCTGATCAAGAAGGCCTGCGGCCTGGAGTCCGGCTCTGGTGTGCCCAACAAGACCAAGGTTGCCACCATCAGCAAGGAGGATGTCCGCAAGATCGCTGAGACCAAGATGCCCGACCTGAACGCTGCCAACATTGAGGCTGCCATGAGCATGGTCGCCGGCACCGCCCGTTCCATGGGCGTCGTCGTGGGCGAGTAAGGAGGGTACGAAGAATGTTTAGAGGTAAGAAGTATCAGGAGAGCGCCAAGAAGATCGACAGCAGCAATCTGTACGATCCCGCCGACGCTATGAAGCTGGTCGTTGAGACCGCTACCGCTAAGTTCGACGAGACCGTCGAGCTGCACGTCAAGCTGGGCGTTGACTCCCGTCACGCCGATCAGCAGGTCCGCGGCGCTATCGTGCTGCCTCACGGCACCGGTAAGAGCCTGCGCGTGCTGGTCTTTGCCAAGGGCGCTAAGGCTGACGAGGCCCGTGCCGCTGGCGCTGACTATGTTGGCGATATGGACATGGTCGAGAAGATCCAGAAGGAAAACTGGTTCGACTTCGACGTGGTCGTCGCTACCCCCGACATGATGGGCTTTGTTGGCCGTCTGGGTAAGGTCCTGGGCCCCAAGGGTCTGATGCCCTCCCCCAAGGCCGGCACCGTCACCATGGACGTGACCAAGGCTGTCAACGAGATCAAGGCCGGTAAGGTCGAGTATCGTCTGGACAAGACCAACATCATCCACTGCCCCATCGGCAAGGCCTCTTTCGGCGCCGAGAAGCTGGGTGAGAACTTCAGCGCCATCATGGGCGCTATCATCAAGGCGAAGCCTTCCGCTGCAAAGGGCCAGTATATCAAGAGCTGCACCGTGGTTTCCACCATGGGCCCCGGCATCAAGATCAACGGCGCTAAGCTGGGCTAATCGCCTGATTCCAATCGGTATCATTCCTGGACAGGTTTTGCTTGACAATACCTGTCCAGGATGGTATAATAACTATCGCGTTCAAAGACAGCAGGGGTCTGAATGATCGGACATAATTCCTGCCGAGAGTGCTCTCAAAAGAATACTTTTGATTGTACTGTCCTTCGAGTCTTTTGACACGGGGGATTTTTCTTTTGTTTTGTTCGAACGCGAACAAAATCTGTTGGAGGTGAATCCAAAAAATGCCTAACGCAAAGGTTCTTTCCGAGAAGCAGGCCGTGGTGGCCGCTCTGACCGAGCAGCTGAAGAACGCCCAGAGCGGCGTCCTGGTTGACTACAAGGGCATCACCGTGGCTGAGGATACCGCTCTCCGTCACGAGCTGCGTGAGAACGACGTGCAGTACGGCGTGGTCAAGAACACTCTGGCCCGTTTTGCTGTGAACAACGTCGGTCTGAACGAGCTGGACGGTGTGCTGAACGGCACCACTTCTCTGGCCACCTGTGCCACCGACCCCATCGCTCCCATGCGAATTATCAACAAGCACGCCAAGAAGCTCAACGGTAAGTTTGAGATCAAGGGCGGCTTCATGGACGGTAAGGTCATCTCCCTGGAGGAGATTACTGCTCTGGCCGACCTGCCTTCCAAGGACGTTCTGCTGGCCCAGACTCTGGGTATGATGCTGGCTCCTCTGACCAGCCTGGCTATCGTCCTGAAGGCTATCGCCGAGAAGGACGGCGAGGCTCCCGCCGAGGAGGCTCCCGCTGCCGAGTAAGTTACTCGGTATCTACTGCTCCTTTTGGAGCAACACTTAAATTTTAAATACACCATCTATTTAGGAGGTAAATAACAATGGCTACTGAGAAGATCACCAATCTCATCGAGGAAGTTAAGGCTCTGACTGTTCTGGAGCTGAACGAGCTGGTTAAGGCTCTGGAGGAGGAGTTCGGCGTTTCCGCCGCTGCTATGGCCGCTCCCGCTGCTGGCGGCGCTGCTGCTCCCGCTGCTGAGGAGAAGACCGAGTTTGACGTTGTCCTGGCTGGTTTCGACGCCGCTGCCAAGATCAAGGTCATCAAGGTTGTCCGCGAGGTCACCGGCCAGGGTCTGGCTGAGGCCAAGGCTACCGTCGAGGGCACTCCCAAGACTCTGAAGGAGGCCGTGTCCAAGGACGAGGCTGAGGAGCTGAAGAAGAAGCTGGAAGAGGCCGGCGCCAAGGTCGAGCTGAAGTAAGTTTTTCTTCAAAACTGCTGTTAAAAACACCCACGGGAAACCGTGGGTGTTTTTTTGCCTGTATGGAGGAAGCGGCCATTTTGCCCCACATAAAAACCCCAACCGACCTTGCAGGGGCAAGATCGGTTGGGGTTCGTTGGTTTTCGGGTATCCGTCAGGGGTGCTCACGCCAATACTTCAGTGTGGGCAGCTGTTTTTCAAAGAAGCTGCGGGCATCTTCCTTTGTCCAGTCCCCCAGAGGCATATGGTCCACCAGGTAGTCGATCAATTCTTCCACCGACTGATAGAGGAACTTCTCACCGTCGTAGCACCATTTGCAGTACGCCTCGTTGAAGGAGCCGTCTGCCTCCCGACTGATGGAAGCATCGTCCAGCGGCATCCCACAGCACTGACAGATGAGAGTTTGGGGGCTTCCCAGCAGTGTGTTGATCGACACATTAAAGTAGATGGACAGCTGTTTCAACGTGTCGCTGCTGGGGACGGTGTCTCCGTTTTCCCAGCGAGAGACTGCCTGTCTGGTCACAAAAACCTCTTTTGCCAGTTCCTCCTGTGACACTCCTTTTTCGTTCCGGAGTTTTAAAAGTATGTCCTTTGTCTCCACTGTGCTCACCTCGCGTATGCGTTTATAACCATAGTATAGACCGGAACGACTTGGGAGACAAGCAACTGGCTGTTGCGTCTTGTGCCTTCAAGGAAACCACGGGGGAGAAGTTCTCCACAAATTCTAATCCTCTGGTGGAACCTTAGAAGGCGGGGACAACGGCGTCGCCGTAGGTCTCGGTGATGTAGGTTTTGACGGCTTCGCTGGTCAGGGCTTCGGCCAGAGCCTTGATCTCGGGGCGGTCCTGGCTGCCGTCCTTTACGGCCAGCACGTTGACAAAGGGGGCGGCGGCCTGGGCGGCATCCTCAAACGCCACAGCCTCATCGCTGGTCAGGCCGGTGCTCAGGGCGTAGTTGCCGTTGATGACTGCCAGAGCCACGTCCTGGCGGCGGGCGGGCAGCTGGCTGGCCTCCAGCTCGACAATTTCGTAGTTGTGGGGGTTCTCATCAATGTCGTCCTTGGTGGCGGCCAGGCCGGCATCCTCACGCAGGGTGATGAGACCGTTGGCCTCCAGCAGACGCAGGGCGCGGGCCTCGTTGGTGCCATCGTTGGGAACGGCGATCTGGTCGCCGTCCTTCAGCTCGGCCAGAGAAGCGGCCTTGCCGGGGTAGATGGCCAGAGGCTCATAGTGGATCTCGGCTACGGAGGCCAGATGGGTGCCGTTCTGATCGTTGAAGTCGTTCAGGTAGGTGATGTGCTGGAAGTAATTGGCGTCGATGGAGCCGTCCTCCAGAGAGGTGTTGGGCAGGACGTAGTCGTTGAACTCCACGATCTCCAGGTTGACGTTCTGCTTGGCCAGCTCCTCCTTGACCACGGCCAGGATCTCGGCGTGGGGGGCGGGAGAAGCGCCCACCTTGACGGTGAGGCCCTCGTCCTTTTTGCCGCAGCCGGCCAGCAGGCCCAGGGCCAGAATTGCGGTGAGCAGAGCACAGGTAAGTTTCTTCATGATAAATTCCTCCTTGTTTGATCCCGATTTTGGGTACAAAAAAACGCCCTTGAACAAATTCAAGGACGACAGCTTCTGCTTCGTGGTACCACCTTGCTTCGCTCCCTTCTCACGAAGTGGAGCCTTTGGGAGTACAGACATACTCCTGTGCTGTCACGGGCACTCCCGTCATAGCCTATGCGTTACCGCAGTCGGTATGCAGCTCCGGAACCATGTTCGGCAGGGCCTTCGCTGTCCGTTTCCACCAATCCGGACTCTCTGTGAGCTATCAACCTGCGTACTCTTTCCTTCATTGCCTTTGGTTGGGCGTTATTTGGTTTTCCCTTTCGGGTTGCACTCACTATACAGCCAGTGGAAAGAATTGTCAAGCACTTTTTTTCAAAAAGCGGGAGGGCAGAGGCCGAAACCCCTGCCCTCCCAAGGAAAATCGGGCGTTATTTTTTCTTACCGCCCCGGTGCAGACGCTTGTCAAAATGGGTGGCGGCCCAGGAGCCGATGGTCTGGAACAGCTGCACCAGCAGCACCAGCACCAGCACCGACACCCACATGGCGAAGGTGTGTCTGCGCTGGAAGCCGTAGTTCAGGGCCATATTGCCCAGTCCGCCCGCACCGATGGCACCGGCCATGGCGCCGTAGCTCAGGATGGTGATGAAGGCGTTGGTGAAGCCGGTGAGCAGGGAGGGCAGGCACTCGGGGAGCATCACCTTGGTGATGATCTGGAGGGGCGTGCAGCCCATGGACTGGGCGGCCTCGACGACACCGCCGTCCATCTCGCGGATGGAACCCTCCACCAGTCGGGCTACAAAGGGGAATGCGGCAATGAACAGGGGGATGATGGAGGCGGCAGTGCCCACGCTGGTGCCCAGGACAAGGCGGCTCAGGGGGATGACCAGAACCATCAGGATCAGGAAGGGGACCGAGCGCAGCAGATTCACCACGGTGTTCAGGCAGCGCATCAGGATCGGGGGGAGAGGACGGATGCCCTTTTCCTCCCCGGTCACCAGCATTACGCCCAGGGGCAGACCGATGAGGTAGGCCAGAGCGGTGGCCAAAACGGTGGTGTAAATGGTCTCCCACAGGGCAAAGGGCAGGTTTCGGACCAGGTAATCAACCTGTTCAAGCAACTTGGGGGATTGGAAAAATTCAAGCATGGTAGTCGTGGACCTCCTCCATGGTAACGTTGGGCTGCTTCTTGAGATAGGCAATGGCCTTGTTGGCCTCAGCGGGGTCATCGGGCAGACCGATCAGCATGGTGCCAAAGGCCTGGCCATCGATGTTGCGGGTGTCTGCGCCCAGAATGTTGGCCTTCACGCCGCTGTTGATGGCCAGAGAGGCAATGAGCGGGTCGTAGGAGGAGCCGCCGTTGAACGCCAGACGGATCACATGGGTGGTCCGGGTGGGGTCCAAAATGATACCGTCGGGGTAGACCAGACGGCGGGCCGCGTCGCTCTTGGGGTTGGAGAATACCTCAGCGACGGTGCCCGTCTCCATGACCTGACCGTGCTCCAGCACGGTGACCATGTTGCAGATCTCCTCCACCACGGCCATCTCGTGGGTGATGATAATGGCGGTGATGCCAAGACGCTTGTTGATGTCCTGGATGAGCCGCAGAATGGACCGGGTGGTGGTGGGGTCCAGAGCAGAGGTGGCCTCGTCGCACAGCAGGACCTTTGGATTGGAGGCCAGAGCGCGGGCAATGGCGATGCGCTGCTTCTGACCGCCGCTGAGCTGGGAGGGGTAGGCATCCGCCCGGTCAGGCAGACCGACGATCTCCAGCAGCTCACGGGCGCGCTGCTCGGCCTGGGCCTTGGGGACCCCGGCGATCTCCATGGGGAAGCAGATGTTTTTCAGACAGGTGCGCTGCATGAGCAGGTTGAACTGCTGAAAGATCATGCTGACGGATTTGCGGGCCTGGCGCAGCTGGGCGGGCGTCAGAGCGCACAGGTCCACAGGGCCGCTCTGCCCCTCCAGCAGACCGTCGGCCATGATCTGGCCGGAGGTGGGGCGCTCTAACAGGTTGATGCACCGGACCAGGGTGGACTTGCCCGCGCCGCTCATACCCACGATGCCGTAGAGATCGCCGTCGTGGATGGTGAGGCTTACGTCGTTCAGGGCCTGAAATTCGCCCTCCGCGGTGGGGAAAACCTTGCTGATATGCTTCAGTTCGATCATAATGTTTACCCTTCTTTTCCTCTGGGATAGTGCTGAAATTGTATGCCAATTAAAATGTTCTGTCAAGCTGGAGTGTAAAATGATTGCTGCAAAGCGAAAAAATCCCCTCTGTTGACCCAAAAGAGAAAACAGAGGGGATTTTAAGAAACAAATATTTCTTTCTGTAATCAGCGCTGACCCTTGTCGTAGGGGATGCCTTCCGCCTTGGGGGCGCGGGACTTCTGAGAGGTGAAGGCCAGAACCACCAGGGAGATTATATAGGGCAGCATGTTGTACAGGGGGCTGGGGATGGGCAGAGCGGCCAGGAAATCGAAGCCGGTGTACACGTTGCTCAGGGCGCGGAACAAACCGAAGAGCAGAGCGGCCAGGGCGATGCGGGTGGGCTTCCACTGACCGAAGATCATAACGGCCAGAGCGAGGAAACCGAAGCCGGCCACGCCGTTTTCAAACTTCCACTCGCTGACGCCGGCGGTGATATAGACGATGCCGCCCAGACCGCCCAGAGCGCCGGAGATGAGCACACCGGCATAGCGCATCTTGTAGACGTTGATGCCGACCGAGTCGGCCGCCTGGGGGTGCTCGCCGCAGGCCATGAGCCGCAGACCAAAGCGGGTCTTGTAGAGCACCACATAGGAGACCACCAGGGCCACAGCGGCCATGAACATGAACCAGTTAAATTCAAAGCCGCCGATGTTCACCAGGAAGGCTTTCTTTGCGTCGATATACTGAATGGTGGAGGAGACGTTGTCCACGCTCTCAGCGGTGTTCATGGCCTTGACAAGGACGGTGGCGCCTGCCATGCCCAGCAGGTTCATGGCGCTGCCCACCAGGGTCTGGTCCGCCTTGAAGTTGACGGCAGCCACGGCCAGCAGCAGGGAGAAAACCATACCAAAGGCCACAGCGGCCAGGGTGACGGAGACGATCATAACCACAGCGGGCACGTCGGCAGGCATGAACTTCATGACCAGAGCGCCGCCCAGGGCACCCAGCACCATGATACCTTCCAGACCGATGTTGATAATGCCGGAGTGCTCAGAGAAGCAGCCGCCCAGGGCCACCAGCATCAGAACGGAGGCAAAAATCAGTGTATATTGCAGCAGGAGAATCATTTGTTCGCCCCTCCTTCCTCAGCGTTCACATGGTCCGATTTCTTCGCTTTCTGCTCGTCCCGACGATCCAGATGGCGGTTCAGAGCGTACTTGAAGAACAGCACGAAGCCGCACAGGTAGATGATGATGGAGGAGATCAGATCGGAGATCTGGGCAGAGTACATGGTCTTATCCACATAGGCACCGCCGCTTGTGATGTGCTGGATGAAGTAGGAGGAGAAGATGGAACCGATGGGGTTCAGACCGCCCAGGAAGGCGGCG
The DNA here is from genome assembly GCA_020025455.1 of Lawsonibacter sp. Classification (GTDB taxonomy): domain Bacteria; phylum Bacillota; class Clostridia; order Oscillospirales; family Oscillospiraceae; genus Lawsonibacter. The sequence continues at coordinate 45,076 of JAHHSC010000003.1, forward strand.
GAGATACCGTTGAAGCCCATGGGGGGGATCGTCGATACCGTGCAGGACCACTGCTCGATGCCGGTCAGATAGAACAGAGCGGCACCCGCACCGGCCAGAGCGCCGGCGATGGCCATGGTCATGACCAGGTTCTTCTTTTCCTTCATGCCGCAGTACTTAGCGGCGTTCTTGTTGTAGCCGGTGGCCTTCAGCTCATAGCCCAGCTTGGTCTTTTCCAGCAGAATCCAGATGAAGATGGCCACGACGATGGTGATGGGGATGGCAATGGTGACGTACTTATTGCCGCTGAAAAGCTCCGGCAGGCCCATGGAGGGCAGGATAGCGGAGGCGTTGGTGCTGTGCAGCATGAAGGTGTATGGGCTGCTTGGTTCCTTTACGTTGGTCAACAGGATGTTCACCGAGTAGAGGCTGATCCAGTTGAGCATGATGCAGGAGATGACTTCGTTTACGTTGCAGTAGGCCTTGAGCAGACCGGAGACGGAACCCAGAAGCGCACCAGCCAGCGCGGCGGCCAGCAGGCACAGATACCAGGGCATCTGCAGGGCCAGGGCACAGTAGAGGGCGGCACCGGCGCCCACCACATACTGACCGGCGGCGCCGATGTTGAAAAGGCCCGCCTTGAAGGCAAAGAGAATGGACAGGGAGCACATGATGAGGGGGGCGGTCTTGACCAGCGTGTTGCCCAGGTTCTTCATCTGAGCCTTGGGCTTGGAGTAGGTCATAAAGTTCTTCACAATGGCCACGATGGCATCGTTGGCCCCCGAGGGATTGATGATCAGCAGGACGATATAGCCCAGCAGCAGGCCGGCCAGGATGCACAGCAGGGAGGCCAGCAGGGATTGAACCGCACTGTTGCGCAGCAGCGGCGACGTTTCTTTTTTCATGGTTACACACCCTCCCTTTTCGCGCCGGCCATATAGAGGCCAAGCTCTTCTACGGTGGTGGTCTTGGGGTCCAGCTGGCCCACGATCTCGCCCTCGTACATGACCAGAATACGGTCAGACAGGGCCATGACCTCGTCCAGCTCCAGACTCACCAGCAGAACGCCCTTGCCGGCATCACGCTGGGCTACGATCTGCTTGTGGATATACTCGATGGCGCCCACGTCCAGGCCGCGGGTGGGCTGGACGGCAATCAGAAGCTTGGTCTCCTTGTCCATCTCGCGGGCAACGATGGCCTTCTGCTGGTTGCCGCCGGACATACTCCGGGCGGTGGTAATGGGGCCCTGACCGGAGCGGACGTCAAACTGGTCGATGAGCCGCTGGGCGTAGGCGCGGATAGCGCCCCGCTTCATAAAGCCGAATTTGCTGACAAATTCAGGCTCAAAGTAGCGCTGGAGCACCAGATTGTCCTCCAGAGAGTAGTCCAGCACCAGACCGTGCTTGTGCCGGTCCTCGGGGATATGGCTCAGACCCATAATAGAGCGCTTGCGGATGGGGGCGTGGGTGATGTCCTGGCCCGCCAGGGTGACGGTTCCGCCCTTTACAGGTTCCAGCCCGGTGAGGCCATAGACCAGCTCGGTCTGACCGTTGCCGTCGATACCGGCGATGCAGACGATCTCGCCTGCCCGCACATCGAAGGACACGTTCCGCACGGCGTTGTTGCTGTGGAGCTTGGAGGCAACGGTGAGACCCTCAACGTGCAGGACGGTATCGCCGGGCTTGGCATCCTCCTTGTGAACCTTGAACTCCACGTCGTGGCCGACCATCATGCGGGACAGCTCGGCGGGGGTGGTGTCCTGAATGTTGACCGTGCCGATATACTTACCCTTGCGCAGAACGGAGCACCGATCGGCCACCGACATGATCTCGTTGAGCTTGTGGGAGATGAACAGGATGGACTTGCCCTCGGCGGCCAGCCCCTTCATAATCGCCATAAGCTCATCGATTTCCTGCGGGGTCAGCACGGCGGTGGGTTCGTCAAAAATCAGGATCTCGTTGTCCCGGTAGAGCATCTTCAAAATCTCGGTACGCTGCTGCATACCAACGGTAATGTCGTCCACCAGGGCGTCGGGGTCCACCTTCAGGCCGTATTTCTCACTGAGGGCCAGCACCTTTTTGCGGGCCTCGTCCGTCTGGAGAAAGCCGTGCTTGCAGGGCTCCACGCCCATGATGATGTTTTCCAACACGGTGAAGCATCCCACCAGCTTGAAGTGCTGATGGACCATGCCAATGCCAAGGGCGTTGGCGTCGTTGGGATCTTTGATCCGGACAGGCTGTCCGTCTTTGCGGATCTCACCCTCTTCGGGCTGGTAGAGACCAAACAAAACACTCATCAGAGTGGATTTGCCTGCGCCGTTTTCGCCCAGAAGGGCGTGAATCTCTCCTCGCTTCAGCTGAAGCGTGATGTTGTCATTGGCTATGATGCCGGGAAATCGTTTTGTGATATTCAGCATCTCGATCGCATATGGCTGTTCCAAAGCAACGGCCTCCCTCGTATTAAACGTGCCCCTAAGCAGGGCCAAAAAACCGAAATACGGCTTCCCATATTATATTATTATTGTACTACATTTCCCCCAAAAGTTCAAAGAAAAATGCACCAGATGTTCAAAAAAAAGAAGAGGGCGGGCGTTTGCCCGTCCTCTTCTTATCAGGATCAGGGGTTGTTACTTGATGGCGCCCAGGTCGTTCACCGTGATGGCGTGCTCAGGCATAGCGGTGATGTCGCCGGAGACCTCGATCTCCTTGGAGAACAGCTTGGCAACCAGGTCGGTGTAATCCTCCTGGGTGAAGCCGTCGGCAAACTGAGTGGAGCCCATGGGGATCTGGACGAAGTTCTCCTCGGGCTTGTCGCCGGAAACCAGACCCAGAGTATCGTACTTGCCGCCGTAGTTGGCGAAGTTGCCGGCCTGGATCTCGCTCAGCAGCAGGTTGACGGTGGGGGCCAGACCCTTCATAGCGGAGGTGACCGTCATCTTCTCGCCGTAGGCAGAGTCGATGGTGGGAGCCTGGTCCACGTCCACGCCGATCAGCTTGCCGTTGACCTTGGCAGCGGCCTCAGCAGCGGAGGTGAAGATGCCGCCGCCGCAGGCAAACACGACCTCAACACCCAGGGTCTTGTACCAGTTGTCCATGTAAGCGGTGATGTCGGCATCGCCGAAGAACTGACCGCCGTAGACGTACTCAATGGTGATGTCCTTCTCAATGCCCAGCTCGGCAGCGGCCTCGTCAGCGCCCTGGATGAAACCATAGCCGTAACGGGTGACCGCGGGAACAGCCATGCCGCCCAGGAAGCCCAGGTGCTTGTAGCCCAGCTTGACAGCAGCGTAACCGGCCATGTAGCCGCACAGCTCCTCCTGGTAGACGGAGCAGTACACGTTGTCGTTCAGGTGGGGCTGGTTGTCCGCGTCGATCAGATCGGTGCGGTTGTTATCTTTGTCGTGGTTGTAGTAGGTATCCTCAACGTCGAACTGAGATACGTCCAGAGCCACAAACTTGACATCAGGATACTCATCCTGAACGTCGTGGATGGTGCCGGCAAAGGCGAAGCCGGGCATCACGATGACATTGTAGCCCTCGTCCACGGCCTTCTCGACCATGGCCACACGGGCGGCGGTGTTGTTGTCCTGGGGCTTGAAGTAGCTGAAGTCCACGCCGGCAGCCTCGCAGTAGGACTTGCAGGCCTCGTAAGTGGTCTGGTTGAAGGACTGGTCGGTGATGTCACCGTAGTCGGTGATCATAGCCACGGACATATCGGTCTTCTCCTGCTGGGACTGGCTGCCCTCAGGCTGCTTGGAGCCGCTGGCAGAGGGATCGTCCTTCTTGCCGCAGGCGACAAGAGACAGAGACATGACCAATGCAAGGGACAGAGCAAGAAGCTTCTTCATTGGTAGTAACCTTCCTTTCATGTGTTCCGAATTGAGAAAAGTGAACGGCCATATGGCCGTCTGCTCGTCTATTATAACAAAGCCGGTTGAAAATTTCAACCGGCTTTGAAAGAATATCTACTTTTATTTGCAGGAACTGGTGAAAATGACGGGATAAAGCGGAAAAGCGATAGAATTAGGCCTGCTCCGCCGCCTTGACGGCCTTCACAATCCGGCTGGTGCCCAGACGGGAAGCACCCAGATTCAGAAAGTCCTCTGCGTCCTTCAAATCGGCGATTCCGCCGGCGGCCTTGATCTTCACATTGGGGCCGATGTGCTTGGCAAAGAGAGCCACATCCGCGCGGGTAGCGCCGCTGGTGCCGAAGCCGGTGGAGGTCTTGATGTACTCGGCACCGGAGGCGGTGACGATCTCACACATCTTGATCTTCTCCTCGTCGGTGAGGAAGCAGGCCTCGATGATGACCTTCAGGAGCTTGCCGTGACAGGCCTCTTTCACGGCCTTGATTTCAGAAAGCAGGCTGTCCCACTGCTTGTCCTTGACCCAGCCCAGGTTGATGACCATGTCCACCTCCTCGGCACCGTTTTCCACGGCATCGGTGGCCATGAAGCACTTGCTGGCGGTGGTGTCATAGCCGTTCGGGAAGCCGATGACGGTACAGATGGGCAGCTTGCCCGCTACGTAGGCGGCGGCTTGGCGCACATAGGAGGCGGGGATGCACACGCTGGCGCAGTGGTACTTCATGCCGTCGTCGCAGATGGCGCGAATCTCCTCCCAGGTTGCGGTCTGGCCCAGAAGGGTGTGGTCACACTTGCTCAAAATATATTCGGAAGTCATAGAAAAGGACCCCTTTCAGACAAAATTGAGGCGGATTTTGGCCTGCCTCGTATTGCTATAATATAGCAGGTTTTCCCACCGTTGTCCAGAAAAAGGAGAAAAGTTTGGAGCAGAGAAGCCCACAGTCCATCCGGTTCATTGGAACCGCGCTGATGTGACGGCGGTACGGCTGGGGGCGGCCCTCTGCCTATGGCGGTTCCCGCGCGATCTCCACGTGCTCAGGTGTTATCCGTGGATTTGAACATGGAATCTAAGAGATTACGGAACATCTGAATTGCAGGGCCATTTAAGAGGGCATTGCATACAGTTCCGATGCCAATGATCTGCCATAGGGACTCACCAGCTGCGATGCAGAAGATTGCGCCCACAATCGCCACGGTGATATCGGAGAGAATACGGGCATAATGGAACGGAATTTTCTGATGCGTTACGGTTTCAATCACGATTGCAACGCTGTCATAGGGGGCAATCCCCAAATCGCCCTTCATATAGAGTGCCACACCAAAGGACAGAAAGAACAGCGCAGCCGCCAAACATGCCACCCGTGCCGGAAGCCCGAAATGAACCTCCAGAAAGAGCCAGCAGATCAGATCGGCGAGATAGCCCACGCACACCATGTTGACCAGCGTTCCAAGTCCAATACAGCTGCGCGCCGTGAAAAACACGGCCACCAAAATCACAGCGTTAGCCAGCAGCTGCCAATTTCCAAACGACCAGTTCAGGAACATGCTGATCCCCAGGTTCATTCCGGTAAACGGGTCCACGCCAAAGCCGGCTAACCGAAAGAAGGCCACACCAATTCCGATCAGTGAGATTCCACCGATCATCAGAAGAATCCGGCATGGCAAAGAGACCCCGCGGCTCAAAATAGTAACCTCCGCTCTGTGGCGAGATCCGCCAGATGGGTCATCGGACTGCGGAGCGCAGAGCCAGTCTTGGTGCCGTAGGGCACACCGGAGCGGAACGCAGCGGGCAGATCGGTGGTCTGGATGGGCATGACCACGTTCTGCTTCTGTTGTAGACTTCCAGTAGACATCGTCTTAGGCCGTGGTGCGCTCGCCTCCGCTTGCGTACCTCCCGGTCAGAGGGCAA
>JAHHSC010000030.1 GCA_020025455.1 Lawsonibacter sp.
CTCACACATAGCCGTACATTCCCCGAACGGACACCTCACCGGCAGACAGGGCCTTTCTTGTTCCGTCGGGCAGCTCCACCACAAGCCGGAACTGGTCATCCACCTCCAGGGCGCGGGCCTCCTGGCGGGAGACGGGAGAGATGAGCTGAACCTGGTTGCCGGGCGTTATGCAGTCGGCCCGGTACTTGTCCAGATACTCCTGTCGGTTATCCGGGAAGCCGCCGTAGGCCCGGTCCAGGGCCTTCACAATGGCGGCCGCCAGCTCTGCCCGGCGTACCGGACGGCCGAGCTCCTGACTCAGCGAGGTGGCCATATCCCGCAGCTCCGGGTCAAAGTCCTCTCTGGTCTGGTTCACGTTCACCCCAATGCCGGTAACCAGGTACTGAAGGGCATTGGTCTCGCTCTCCAGCCCCAATTCGGTGAGGATGCCCACCAGCTTCTTCCCGTGGAGCACAATGTCGTTGGTCCACTTGATCTGGGGGCGGAGCCCACAGCATTCCTCAATGCCATCGCATACAGCCACCGCCGCCCAGGCGGTGAAGTCGGCCACGTCCTGGGGCGGGAGGTCGGGCCGCAGCAGGGCGGTCAGGTAGAGTCCCTTCCCCTTGGGGGACTGGAACGACCGGCCCAGACGGCCCCGCCCTCCGGTCTGCTCGTCGGCGATGATCACCAGCCCCTCCGGTGCCCCCGCCATAGCCCGGCGCTTGCACTCCGTATTGGTGGAGTCGATGGTGTCCAGACACAGCAGCTCCGACCCGATCCGACAGCCCGCCAGCGGCCCGGCCAGTTCGCCCTCCCGCACCCGATCGGGGGCCGCGTCCAGCCGATACCCCCGGTTGGGGGCCGAGTCGATCTCATATCCCTCCTGGCGCAGGGCCGCGATGGCCTTCCAGACGGCGGCCCGGCTGATGCCCAGCGCGCGGCTCATGGCCTCCCCGGATAGGTACTTTCCCTGATTCTCCCGCAGCAATGACAAGATTGATTCCCGGCTCATGGCGGTCCCTCCAACTACATTCTGTAATTTATCGTCAAAATAGTTCAAATCGTTTTCGCTTTTTCCGCTGTTATCGCGCGTTTCTCTTCTCTATTATAGGGTCCCGGTCCATGATCGTCAACCTGGATTCTCCCCAGTTTACGTTCTGCTTCGGCCCTCGGGCACAAAAAAGGGAGCGGCTCTGCCGCTCCCTTTTGTTCATTTACTGCTCGTCCTCGATCAGACCATAGTCCCCGTCGTAGCGGCGGTAGACAACCGCAAAGGTCCCGTCCGCATCCTCGTCCTTGAAGGCGAAAAAGCTGTGGCCCAGCAGGTTCATCTGCAAAATGGCCTCGTCCTTGGACATGGGCTTGATGGGGAAGGTCTTGCTGCGGATGATCCGGTATTCGCCCTCTTCTGGCTCATCGGGAGCAAAGGAGGACTGTTCGGCGGCGTCCACGGTGCGCTCGAACGCGCCCTGACGGAGCCGTTTCTCCAGGCGGGTCTTGTTCTTGCGGATCTGCCGCTCCAGAGTCGTCACCGCGGCGTCAATGGAAGCGTGCATATCAGAGGTGCTCTCAGACACACGGAAGATGGTCCCGCTGGAGCGGATCGTGATCTCAACCCGATTCAGCCGCTCCTTCTCCACGCTGAAGGTAACCGACGCGGTGGCGTCTTCCTTAAAGAAGCGATCCAGTTTGCCAACCTTTTTCTCTGCATAGGTGTGGACGGCCTTGGGGAGTTCAACCTTTTTGTCCGTAAACACAAATTTCATAATTTCCGCTCCTTTCGCCCTGACAGGCTGGTGTCAAACGGGAATTTCTCCCGTCCTATGCACTTATTATACCACAACAAAGGCGAAAATCCAGTCTATTTTGTGAAATATTTCTAAACACTCTGGGAAGCGGCCCGGCGCAAGGGCTGGCAAGGCTCAGCCCTTGACCATTTTCCCCCCAATGAAAACAGCCCGGACCCGGCTGAGCGCATTGACGGGATGCCCGCTCATCACAACGATATCCGCGTCTTTGCCCGGGGTCAGGGACCCCACCCGGTCATCAATGCCGACTATTTGGGCAGGCCGGATGGTGATGGCGGCCAGAGCAGACTCGGGGATCATGCCCGCCTTCACCGCCAGGGTGGCACACAGGGGCAGGTACTGGATGGGCACCTCGGGATGATCGGTGCAGATGGCGGCGTGGATGCCGTGGAGGGTGAGAACGGCGGGCGTCTCAGGGGTCATGTTCACCAGCTCCGGCTTGGACCGGTCGCCCAGAATGGGGCCGGTGATAACGGGTATGTCCTCGCGGTCCAGCAGGTCGGGGATCAAATGGGACTCGGTCCCGTGGACGATGACGCACTTCAGGCCGAACTCCTTGGCAATGCGGATGCCCGTGGCGATGTCGTCCGCCCGGTGGGCATGGATGTGCACGGGCAGCTCCCCCCGGACCACAGGCAGCAGCGCCTCCAGCTTGGCATCGTAGTCGGGCTTCTCCTCGTCCTCGTCCGCCTCGGCCCGGTCCATCTTTTCGGCGTACTCCACCGCCTTGGCCAGATTCTCTCGGATGATCGCGGCGGTAGCCATGCGTGTCATGGGACCCTCGTGGCGGTCATTGTAGACCGTCTTGGGATTCTCACCCAACGCCAGCTTCATGGCCACAGGGGCCTTCACCACCATCTCGTCCACCCAGCGTCCCGCTGTCTTGATGGCAGCCAGCTGTCCGCTGATGGGGTTGGCGGAGCCGGGTCCGGTGACCACGGTGGTGACGCCCGCGTTCCGGGCCTCCTCAAAGCAGCGGTCCCGGGGGTTGATGGCGTCAATGGCCCGCAGATTGGGCGTGCAGGGGTCGGTGGCCTCGTTGCCGTCGTCCCCCTCAAAGCCCAGCCCGTCCCCGAACATTCCCAGGTGGCAGTGGGCGTCAATGAAGCCGGGCATGATGTGTCCGCCCTGTGCGTCCAGGGTCTCCCCCTCCCAGTGGTCGGGGGCCTCCTCCATGGGGCCGACCTGAGCGATTTTGGTGTCGGACACGGCCACATAGCCGTTTGGTATGGTAAGTCCGTCCATCGTATGGACGGTTCCGTTGATGATGAGCATGGTTTTTCCTCCGATTTGGGCAAAAAAGCCCCCTTGTTTCGACTTGTTTTCACGGTTAGCCGTGGTATGCTGATACAGCAGCTGACCAATGTCTTTTCCTGTGCGAGCACTTTACGCACACTTAGGGCGCCCACAGGGCGCTCTTTTTTTATTCCGGGCTTAAAAATAGGCCGCCGCAGACTGCGGCGGCCCAAACTTGGCTGCTTCTCAGCGGCGGTTCCCGCCGCCGTTGCGGCGATTTCCGCCCTTTTTCTCCAGATAGCGCAGCTCTGCCAGCTTGCTGTCAGATGCCTGCATGAACTGCTTCAAGCGGTCTTCAAAATCGGTAGGCTCCTTGGGGGCCGGGCGAACATAGCCCACGGGGCGGGAGGAATTTCCATAGTGGGGCCGCTGGCCGCCATTCCCGTTCCCACGATTATTATTGTTGTTGAAGCGCTGGCCGCCGCCGGCGGGCCGGGGAGAACGCTGGGGGGGAGGTGAACACTGCTTGATTGAAAGATTGATTCGATTGACCTGGTCAACGCCGATGACCTTGACCTTGACCTCCTGACCCTCGTGCAGGTATTCAGACACCTCGTTCACGTAAGAATACGCAATTTCTGAGATATGTACCAGACCGGACTTACCCTCCGGCAGCGCCACAAAAGCGCCAAACTTCGTAATCCCAGTCACCTTACCGTCCACAATGGACCCAACACCAAACTCCATCACTGACCGCTATATCCTCCTTGTAAATTGTCCTCCGCCGCGGACACACACCGCGTACGGAAGCTCTGTCAGTTCGCCACATCGATGTACAGCTCCTCGCCGGCCTTCACAAAGCCCTTATCGCGGGCTACCTGCTCCAGCATTTCGGGGTCGTCGCTGTGTTCGATGGCGTCCTCCAGCTCTCGATTTTTCATCTGCTGGGATGCCACCTGCCGGGCCAGACCGTCCTTTTCGGTTTGGACGCCCTGGATGCGCCCTCTCAGATCCAGAAGGGAGGTCGCCATGTAGATCAACAGCACCAGCACGATGATTTTGGTCAAAAAACCGGCTCGTTTGAAGGTCATTGGCAGTCTCTCCTCTCTCGCGGGCAGCACGCCGATTGATAACACCATCCATCTCTGTAGGTTTCCTTTTTATTCTATACCATTTCACCCTAAAAAGGAAGATGTTTTTGATAATTTTTTCTGTTTTCTTCCCCATTTTCCGCAGCAGCCCCAACGGGAAAATCAAGATGTTCCACAAAACAGAAGCCGCGTCCGCCAGCTTGTAGCCAACGGCCAGCATCAGCGGGCTGAGAGTCAAAAAATAGACCGCTCCGCCTGCCAGGCAGAACACCGCGCCATAGAGCCGGATGTATCCGCCCCAGGCCGACTGGGACCAGAGGAACAGGGCCGCCGTAGCCGTCAGCCAAAAGCCCAGATCCAGCACGGAAGCAAGCAGCGGAAGCTTCATCCGTGCCCGGAGCACGCGGAGCAGGTCATAAAAAAGGCCCAGTCCTCCTCCCAGAAGCAGGGCCTGGCAGAGGGCCCTGGCCTGGGATGCAACCTCAGCCGTCACGGGCCAAACAGGCGGCTCCAAAGCCCGCCGCCTCTGCCCGGCGTCTCCACATCGTAGCTCAGGCTGGTCACCCGCCCTTCCACCTTCAGGTCGCCGCCGTCCAGGGACAGCTGCTCAATGTGCAGCCCCTCCCCCTGAATCTCCATGCCCCCCTGGCTGGTCGTAAGCAGGATGGACTCCTCGTCGAAGCGCTCCACCTCCTCCACCCCGGATACCAGCAGCCGCTCCCGATCTTCCAGCAGGACCCGGTGCTCCGGCTTAACTTCCTCATATTCCACAGACCACTCCCTCCTTTCTCCTCCAGTCTATGGCCTGGGGCCTTTCACTATACCCTTTTTACAGGATTCACAAAATCATGTAGAATTTCCCCCATTTTGGGTGTACAATATAGATACGATGAGTTTTTGTACCTGTCGTTTTGCCTGAGGCGTATCCCAAATATTAAGGAGGAACCCGTATGAAACTGTCTTTTTTCGGCGCGGCCCACGCGGTCACCGGCAGCTGTCACTGCCTGGAGGTCAACGGCAAGAAGATTCTGATCGACTGCGGCCTGCAGCAGGGCCGGGACGAGTACGATAACAACCGGCTGGATTTTGCGCCCGGTTCCATCGACTTTGTTCTGGTCACCCACGCCCACATCGACCATTCCGGACGTATTCCTCTGTTGACTAAGGGCGGCTTCAACGGCCTTATCTATACCACCCGCCTGACCGGGCAGCTCATGTCCATCATGCTGCGTGACTCTGCCCACATTCAGGAGAGCGATGCCCAGTGGCAGAACCAGAAGGGCCGGCGTGCCGGCAAGCCTCTGGTGGAGCCGCTCTACACCCTGGCCGATGCGCAGGCGGCGCTGGAGCTGGTCCGCACCAAAGAGTACGGCGAGACGTTTGACCTCTGCGAGGGCGTAAAGGTCCGCTTCAACGACGCGGGCCACCTGCTGGGCTCCGCCGCCATCGAGGTCTGGTGCACGGAAAACGGTGTCACGAAGAAGCTGGTATTTTCCGGCGACCTTGGCAACGTGGACCAGCCTGTCATTCGGGACCCCCAATTCCTCTCTGATGCCGACTATGTGGTGATGGAATCCACCTACGGCGACCGCAACCACGAGGTGCCCGAGAGCTATGTGGGTATGCTGGCCCAGCTCATTGACGAGACGTTCTCCAAGGGCGGCAATATCATCATCCCCTCCTTTGCCGTGGGCCGCACCCAGGAGCTTTTGTACTTCCTGCGCGAGATCAAGGACAAGGGTCTGGTCAAGAGCGCGCCTAACTTCACCGTCTGCGTGGACAGCCCCCTGGCCGCCGAGGCCACCAAGATCTACGCCGGGGATCTCCACGGCTACCTGGACGAGGAGGCCATCGCGGTCCTCCAGGGCGGCGACGACCTGTTCACCTTCCCCGGTCTGACCCTGTCCCAGTCGGTGGAGGAGTCCCGTGCCCTGAACAGCGACCGCACCCCCAAGATCATCATTTCCGCCTCCGGTATGTGCGATGCGGGCCGTATCCGCCACCACCTAAAGCACAACCTGTGGCGTCCTGAGTGCGCCGTGGTCTTTGTGGGCTATCAGGCCGAGGGCACGCTGGGCCGCCGTCTGCTGGATGGTGCCAAGTCCGTCCGGCTCTTCGGGGAGGAGATCGCGGTCAACGCCCGCATCCTCAACTTCCCCGGCCTCAGCTCCCACGCCGACCGGGATCACCTGCTGGGCTGGATTCAGCACTTCGCTCCGGCTCCTCAGCAGGTCTTTGTGGTGCACGGCGACTCGCCTGTGGCGGAGTTCTTCGCCAACAGCCTGCAGGAGCTGGGCATCCCCGCCCACGCCCCACTCTATCAGGAGGTCTATGACCTGGCCGCCAATACCATGCTGGATGAGGGCGTGGTGCTGGAGCCCAAGCGCAAATCCGGCGGTGCCTCCTCCGGCTCCCCCGCCTACCTGCGTCTACAGGACGTGGCCAAGCAGCTGGACGAGTTGGTGGGCCGCAGCCGCGGCAGGGCCAACAAGGATCTGGGCAAGCTGGCCGACCAGCTGCTTCAGATCATGGAGAAGTGGGACGCGTAACCCGTCCCCCCCTTCTCCCCCGCTCCGCCTAGGAGCGGGAGCAGTAACATGACAGAATGGAGTTTTTTCATGGAGATCGACCGCAAGGAACTAAAACGCCAGGCCAGAGAAGCCATGCGCCTGCCCAACCCCAACTTTTGGGTGGTAACACTGGTCTTTCTGCTGATGACCACCGGACTTTCCATGGTCCTCAGCGTGATCCCGTTCACGCCCGGCAAATCCGGCCTCAGCGCCGGAGGCGTATTTGTCAATACCCTGTACAACCTCTACTACGGCGTGGTGAGCTTTGGCTTCACCCTCTGGTGCCTGTGGGCACACCGCCGGCTGGACCCCGGCCTCAACTCGCTGACCCAGGGTTTTTCCGTGACCGGTCGCGTACTTCTGATGAAAATCAACATCTATCTGCGGATTCTGCTGCTTACGATGGGTGCCACCATGGTGGCCGCGATCCTCATCGCACCGCTGGTCACCACGAACCCTCTCTCCGTCCTGCCCGCCGTTCTGATTGCGTTTGCCGCTGCGGTGGCTATGTCCCTGCGGTATGCCCTGGCCCCCTACCTGCTGGCCGATCACCCCGATGACGGCCCCGGTGCCGCCATCCGCCGCAGCGTGGAGCTGATGCAGGGCTGGAAGATGGAGCTTTTTAAGCTGGAGCTGTCCTTTTTGGGCTGGGAGCTTCTCAATGGCCTGCTGTCCTCGCTGGTCATTTTCTTCTTCCTGCAACAGGCCGGACTGTTTCATTTGTCCGCCTTCACCGATCTGGCCCAGTTCCAGCTCACCTATCAGGCCGTGGTAAATAGCCCCGTGGTGTCTCTATGGACTGCCGCGGTCACCCTGCCGCTGAGCCTGTGGCTCATCCCCTATCAGGAGGTCAGCCGCGCCGCCTTCTACGATGCCCGCCTGCGTTGGCAGCGTGAGAGCGCCCCCACGCTGTAACCCTTGTCATACAAGGCCCTCTGGTTTTGCAGAGGGCCTTTTTTTGTCCGATATTTGGAACATTCGTTTGACATTCGTACGGATGTATGATAAAATGAAACCATCATACTAGACCTTGTATTTTACGATAGAAAGGAGCGTCCCTATGGCGAAGTTAACTGCCAAGCAGCAGCAGATCTACGACTACATTGTCGCGTTCTCGTCTGAGCACGGTTACCCCCCCTCGGTCCGGGAGATCGGTGTTGCAGTGGGGCTGAAATCCCCCTCCACCGTCCACTTTCACCTGAAGGGCCTGGAGGAGGCCGGTGTCATCATCAAGGCCGAGGGAAAGACCCGGGCCATCACTCTGGCAGAGGAGCACAATGCCCATAAGGACCAGATCCCCATTGTGGGCAATGTGGCGGCAGGTTCTCCCATTCTGGCTCAGGAGTGTATTGAGGACTACCTCACCTTCAGCACCCAGGGGCTGGAGGGTGAGCTCTTCGCCCTCCGTGTCCGGGGGGAGTCTATGCTGAACGCAGGCATCCTGCCCGGCGACCTGGTGGTGGTGCACCAGCAGCAGGACGCCCACAACGGCGAGATCGTGGTGGCCCTTTTTGAGGACGAGGCCACGGTCAAGACCCTCAGCCGAACGGACGGGCACACCTGGCTTCTGCCCGAAAACCCGGACTACCAGCCCATCGACGGCGACCGGGCCGAACTCATCGGCAAGGTTGTGGCTGTGGTCCGCCGCTATAATTAAAACGCACGTCACCCATGAATGGGGCGCAGCGGGCTTAGCCCCAGTCTGAACCGAATATCGTTTGAACCACCGAGCGGGCCTGTTGTCTGTACCTTGCAGACAGCAGGCCCGTTCGGCGTCCTGTCGTTGTCCGAACGCCAGGAAACTATGAGATCGCTGCGTGCAACGTTCTGCTGCCGGCTTCTTCCCGGATCGGGCGCATAAAAAATCGCCCCATTTCTCAGACCGCCCATGAGACAATCTGACAAATGGGGCGCCGCTACGCGGCATGTTGTCCTTTGGGGTTAAAGCTGAAATACCGCGCCGATAACCGCAGAAACGCCAATCAACACGATGGGGTGGAGCTTTTTCAGCGGCGTCCACCTGATGCACACAAAGACTGCCGCTGCCAGCAGCACAGCAGGCCAGCAGATCGTAACCTCCGTCCGCAGCAGCACCTTTGCCGCCACGCCTAACCCAGCGGAAGCAATGAGGGCCGCAGAGGCGGGCCGCAGTCCGTAAAAAACCGCATCCACCGCCTTGGACTGCCGGAACTTCTGAAGAACCCGCGCCACCAGAAGGATGATGAGGATGGAGGGCGTGAGCAGCCCCAGCACTGCCACCGCCGCACCCACCACGCCCTCCGTGGTGAAGCCCACATAGGTGGCCATATTGGCCCCAATGGGGCCCGGAGTTGACTCAGACACGGCGATCATGGTGGTGAGCATCTCGTCGGTGAACCAGCCCGTCCGCTCCGCCATGTCCCGGAGGAAGGGGATGGTGGCCAGCCCGCCGCCCACGGAAAAGAGGCCGGTCCTGAAAAATTCCAGATAAAGCCGCAGCAGAGTCATGGCTTCTCCTCCCCTCTGCGGAGGGCGGAAAGCCGCTTGGCCGTGTAACCCAGCAGCCCGGCTGCCAGCACCAGCAGCACGGGCGAGGTCCCAAACACGGTGGCCGCGATCAGGGCCGCCAGGAAAATGGCTGCCGTGACCCAGTCCACCACCGCGGTCTTGCCCAGCTTCAGCACGCTGGAGGCGATGAGGGCGATCACACAGGCGTTGACCCCCGCCAGTGCGTGTGTCACCACCGGGTACTGGGTGAAGGTGGTGAGCAGGGCGGCCAGCAGGGAAATAATCACGGTAGACGGAAACGCTACCCCCAGCGTGGCGCAGATCCCCCCCAGCACCCCTCGATACTTATAGCCGATGAAGGTGGCCACATTCACCGCAATAATGCCGGGCGTGCACTGCCCGATGGCAAAATAGTCGGTCAGCTCCTGATCCGTGGCCCAGCCTTTTTGCTCCACCACTTCCCGCTGGAGGATGGGCAGCATGGCATAGCCGCCGCCGAAGGTGCACGCCCCCACCTTGGCGAAGGTGAAAAATAATTCCAAATAAGTGTTCACAGTTGCTCTCCCCTGTCGCTGGATGAAAAAGCGGCGCCGCAGACACAGGCTGCGGCGCCGGGCTTTCGATCAGACGTTAAAGCGGAACAGGATGATATCGCCGTCCTGCACCACATACTCCTTGCCCTCGGACCGGATCAGCCCCTTCTCGCGGGCGGCGGCCATGGTGCCGCAAGCCATCAGGTTATCGAAGGAGACCACCTCGGCACGGATGAAGCCGCGCTCGAAGTCAGAGTGGATCTTGCCGGCAGCCTGGGGGGCTTTGGTCCCCTTGGTGATGGTCCAGGCACGGCACTCGTCCTCGCCGGAGGTCAGGTAGGAGATGAGGCCCAGCAGGGTATAGCTGGCCTTGATGAGGCGGTCCAGACCGGACTCCTCCACGCCAAGCTCCTCCAGGAACATGGCCTTTTCCTCCCCGTCCAGCTCGGCGATCTCGGCCTCCAGCTTGGCACAGACAGGGATGACCTGAGCCCCCTGCTCCTTGGCGCGCTGCTCCACCAGCTTATAATACTCCACGCCCTCGGGATCGGCGAAGCCGTCCTCGTCCAGGTTGGCAGCGTAAATGACGGGCTTCAGGCTCAGCAGCTCGCAGTCGGGGTACTCCGCCCCGATGTTCACGTCCGCATAGGTACGGGCGGACTTGCCATCATTGAGCCAGTCGCGCAGACCCTCAAAGTCGGCGGCCTCCTGCAAAAAGCGCTTATCGCCCTTGGCCGCCTTCTTGGCCTTGTCAATGCGCCGCTCCACCATCTCCAGATCGGCCATGATCAGCTCCATGTCGATGGCGTCGATATCGCCCAGGGGATCGACCGGCACACTGGTGCTGGCATCCTCCACCACGTGCATAATGTTCTCATCGTCGAAGCAGCGAACCACGTGGACAATCGCGTCGGTCATGCGGATGTTGCCCAGGAACTTGTTGCCCAGACCGGCACCCTTGGAGGCGCCCTTCACCAGACCGGCAATATCCACGAACTCCACCACAGCGGGGGTGGTCTTTTTGGGGTGGTACATCTCGCTCAGCTGGTCCAGACGGTGGTCCGGCACGGCCACCATACCCACGTTGGGGTCGATGGTGCAGAACGGATAGTTGGCGCTCTCGGCACCGGCGTTTGTGATGGCGTTAAAGAGGGTGCTCTTGCCCACGTTGGGCAGACCCACAATACCTAATTTCATAGCTTCCTGTATCTCCTTCGTTTTCAAGGGTTCCGGTGCTGAAGTGGTGCAATGCGCACCGCTCCGGCACTCCAGTCCATCTTAGTTGGCTGCTCTCGGGCCGTCCGGTTTTCTAAACAGACGACAGACTCTGTGTATCTTACACCATCTGCGGGGTGTTTTGCAATCAAATCATCCCGTTTGGCCGATGCAGCCCTTGGGTTCCGGACAACCCATACACCATAATGATAAAATATTGTAGCATAAAGGGGGCCGTTTCTCAATAGCAGAACCACACAGCGCCGCGCAATTTTCCACGCTGCTCGCCCGTTCTGCCCACTCCTCCCCAATCGGAGCGCTCCACACCCGCCCAAGTCAGCTCAGACCGCCGTACCGTGCGTTCCACGGCGCACCGGAACGAAGCTGCCCCCCTGGAAAAATTGACCAGACTGCCCGTGGACCGCATCCGCGCACGCTTTCCGTGTTCCCACCGCGCACGGGCACAGGAGCGGTCCTCTCGGCCCGCTTTCTGTCCCGTTTTTTCATAAATCCCCCGCTTTTACGGCTTTTGTTTATTCAGAATATTCTTTTTGTTCCGTCCTTATTTTCAGCCCACCCTGCAAATTGCTGAAAAAATTTAATTCGTTAATTTTACCAATTTTTATTCAATTTTTCGATATTTTTTGAACCTTATCCGTCGGTTTTTCAGGTTTTTGTCAATTTTTTGTCATACCATGAAATTTTGTTGTTGCTTTTTTAAGATAGTTAGTCTATAATACATAATCAGTCGGACCAAGTTTACGACCAGATCATCTTAAATTGCCTTCGAATGCACGACGCGGTGCGCCAATACGCCGCGCATCCGAAATTTTTTTGATGTCTGTTGTGGCTGCAAGGTCATGTTTGTGGCTTGGGCCGGACTCTCACAAGGTGTGAAAAGAAGAAAGAGGGGTATTTATGTCAATTCTTACCAACCCGGTTACAGTATCTGTTATTGTACTGTGTGTCCTGTGTCTGCTGAAGTTGAACGTCATGATGTCCATGCTGGTCGCCTGCGTTGTCGGCGGTCTGGTGGGCGGAATCCCCATGGTCGCTGAAGAGGGCGACTCCATCATGTCTCTGCTGACCAGCGGTTTCTCCGGCAATGCCCAGACCGCTCTGGCCTACGTCCTGCTGGGTACCTTCGCCACCGTCATCGCCACCACCGGCCTGGCCGACATTCTGGCCAAGAAGGTCTCCCGTGTGGCCGGCGGCAAGCCCCTGGTCATTCTGGGCATCCTGGTGGTCTGTGCCACCCTGTCCCAGAACCTGATCCCCGTTCACATTGCTTATATCCCCATTCTGGTTCCCCCCCTGCTGGCTGTTATGAACAAGATGAAGCTGGACCGCCGTGCCGCTGCTTGTGCCATCGCCTGGGGTCATAAGGCTCCCTACATCGCCATCCCCTTCGGCTTCGGCCTGATCTTCCAGGGCATCATCGCTGACAACCTGACCGAGAACGGCATGCCTGTCACCGTGGCTGATGTTGCCAAGATCAACTGGGTCCTGGCTCTGGCCATGTTCGTGGGTCTGCTGATCGCCCTGTTCATCTCCTACCGTAAGCCCCGCGAGTACAAGATGGTCGAGGCCGACACCTCCGCTTCCGCTGAGGTCAGCGAGAAGCTGGAGTACCGCCACTATGTCACCCTGGTCGCCATCGTCATTGTCATTGTCGCTCAGGTCATGACGGAAGACCTGGCCCTCTCCGCTCTGGTCGGTCTGGTCGTAATGTTCGTCTTTGGCGCTGTTAAGTGGAATCAGATCGACGATCAGATCGCCGGTGGTATCAACATCATGGGCATGATCGCTTTCGTTATGCTGATCGCTGGCGGCTACGCCAACGTCATCAAGGCCACCGGCGGTGTTAACCAGCTGGTCGAGGCTGCTATCGGCGCCATGAACGGCAGCAAGATCATCGCCGCTACCGTCATCACCCTGATCGGCCTGCTGGTCACCATGGGTATCGGCACCTCCTTCGGTACCGTCCCCGTCCTGGCTGTGCTGTATGTGCCTCTGTGCCAGCAGATCGGCTTCTCCCCCACCGCTACCATCCTGCTGATGTCCGCTGCCGCTGCTCTGGGCGATGCCGGTTCCCCCGCTTCCGACACCACCCTCGGCCCCACGTCCGGCCTGAACGCCGATGGTCAGCACGACCACATCTGGGATACCTGCGTGCCTACCTTCCTGCACTACAATATCCCCCTGATGCTGGCTGCCATCGTCGTGGCTCAGTTTGTGTAATCACTCACGCTGAAGCCTATACAAAACCCACTGAAAATCCCCTGTCCGTTTATTGGCACGGACAGGGGATTTTTTTACTTTTTTCGTCATAAACACCCGAATTTCGTGTGTTTTCCCTTGACTTTTCTATTTTGTTAAGCTATAATAATTTTGTTAGCTTAACTATATTTTTTTCCTTTTCTCCCGCATCGCATCTGATCCAATCCCCCCGCAATTTCCCGTCCAGACCTTGATACTTCCCACTGGATATTATATAATTAAAAAGCGATAGAATATCCGTAAGGTGGGAACGTATATGGATCTGAGTCAGGAGCTCGGCAAGTTTTATTACAGCGCGGCGCTGTGCGATCTGCATCTGATGAACAAGAAGTTTTTGGACCAGAACATCACCTACAACAGTCTCCTTTATCTGGAGCTCATCTACACGATGGGTGGTCGGTGTACTGCCTCCAAAATCGCGGAGCTGCTCTACATCTCCAAGCCTGCGGTAACCCTGAAGGTCAATGAATTGATCAAGCTGGGGCTGGTGTCCAAAACGCCGGACCCTCAGGATCACCGCCAGAACCTGTTGACCATCAACGAGGACGTCATCCCAAAGTACCATTATCACAGCCAGCAGTACGCCAAGGCTGTGCAGGAGGTACAGCGCCGATTCTCCCCCGAGGAGATCGAAACGTTCTGTAAGATGCTGCGTATCCTCTCCGATGTCAGTGTAAACGAGATCAGAACGCCCGATTAAGCCGCGCCCTGCCGTCTGACGATCCAACAGGCGGCACCACCGATGAAACAGTCGAAAAAGAATCCCCTCCGCGCCTGATCCGCGCGGAGGGGATTCTTTTTTTATTCTTCAAACAGCTTGGCAACCATCATGGCCGCTTCTTTTACCGGGCGGCCGGTGGTGTTAATCATCAGATCGTAGTTGGTGCGGTCGCTCCAGTCCCGGTCCGTGTAGAACTCGTAGTACTGGGCGCGGCGGCGGTCCACCGTTTTGATTTTCCGCTGCAATTCCTTGTCGGACAGCTCTCTGGCCGCCTGCTCACGCTCCCGGCACCGGCGGAGCTTGCACTCCATGTCCGCGTAAACAAAGATGCGGTAGGGGTTTCTGTCCCGGAGCACATAGTCGGC
>JAHHSC010000031.1 GCA_020025455.1 Lawsonibacter sp.
TGGTGGAGGCGGGGGGAGTTGAACCCCCGTCCGAAAACGCATCCACAGAAACTTCTCCGGGCGCAGACGGTTATTCCGGGAGTCTTGCTCTCCCCGTTCCCCTCGCCCGAGGCAAGCCGTCACGCCTCAGGGTCAGGTAAGCTTCATTGTTCATGGTGTGCTCAAAGCTTTGCACACACACGTGCACCACTAAACGACGCCTGATCCCGGCTCGTGGTCCTTCCGGGTCAGACGGCCGCCTTTAATTAGGCAGCGTAAGCGTAGTTATCGTTGTTCTTTAATTTATAAAGAATGTCCGTTTTAAGGTGGTCAGACGCCACCGCCCGCTATTCCTGCTTCAACGTCCCCGTCGAAACCGGTACGCCCCCGTGAGGCCGCCCTGTGGGCGGCCGAACGGGTAAACCGTTTATATAAATGCTACGCTTTTCTGGTTCCTCCGCGTTTCCGCGCAGGGGGGTGGAATGGACTAAATCAGCACTTCTCGGGTTCGGGGTAGTCCACGCCGAAGGTCTCGACCGTGACCTTCTTCATGCGCTGCTCCTCCTTGGGACGGTCCTGCCAGTCGGTCTTGACGGACACGATCTGGTCGGCCACTTCCATACCCTCGATCACCTTGCCGAAGGCGGCGTAGTCCCCGTCCAGATGGGGGGCCTTCTCGACCATGATAAAGAACTGGCTGCCTGCGGAGTTGGGGTTCATGGCCCGGGCCATAGACAGCACGCCGCGGTCATGTGCCAGGGCGTTGGCAAAGCCGTTGTTCTTGAACTCGCCCTTGATGGAGTAGCCGGGGCCGCCCATTCCGGTGCCATCGGGGCAGCCGCCCTGAATCATAAAGCCGGGGATGACGCGGTGGAAGATCAGGCCGTCATAGAAGCCGTGCTTCACCAGACTGATAAAGTTGTTCACGCTGTTGGGCGCCACTTCGGGGTAGAGCTCGGCCTTGATGATGCCGCCGTTCTCCATTTCAAACGTAACGATTGGATTACTCATTGGTAACGCACCCTTTCTGGTTTTAAATATACAGAACCGGCCTTATCGGGTTTTCATGGCCCGGTCCATCATGCGCTTGGCATCCCGCTTGGCGGCGGCCTCACGCTTGTCGTAGAGCTTTTTGCCCCGCGCCAGGCCGACCTCAAGCTTCACTCTGGGGCCCTTGAAGTAGATCTTCACCGGCACCAGAGAGTAGCCGTCCTGTTTGACTTTGTTGAAAAGCTTCAGGATCTCACGCTTGTGCATGAGCAGACGGCGGGGACGCCGCGGGTCTTTATTAAAGATATTGCCCTTCTCGTAGGGGCTGATATGCATCCCCAGCACCGTCATCTGTCCGTCCTTGATAAGGCAGAAGGAGTCCTTCAGGTTTACATTGCCCATACGGATGGACTTGACCTCGGTGCCAGCCAATTCGATCCCCGCCTCGTAGGTGTCCTCAATGAAATAATCGTGAAAGGCCTTGCTGTTTTTTGCAATGACTTTTACAGCCTCACCCACGGCGGGCACCTCCTTCTGTGCTGTAGTAGTTAAATTTAGCACGTTTGAGCGGAAAAATCAAGGGTATTTTGTAAACGTGCTCACACCATCCACAGCTTATTCAGCATGGTATAAAAGTGCTTTGGCTCCTCCCAGATGAGGATGAGACTGCCATCCTCCACGGAGATGGAACCGCCCTCCCCGGTGAACTCGTTGCTGACCCCCATGGGATAAGCCCCGGTGAGTGTGGCGTGGTCCAGCGAATACTTCACGCCCGTCATGGTGATGCCCTTGGCCTCGCCGCTGTTGCAGAACACAGCCAGCGCACCGGTCAGGGTCTCGGGGAACGTGAACGTTCCGTTATGTACCGCGGTGGCCACCAGCTTCTCGCCCGCCAGGATACCCTGCGCGCCGCGGGTAGCCAAAAAGTCCAGCAGCTGGAGGTTGGCCAGGGTGTGATCCAGCCGGCCGCCCACGCCGCCCAGCATCACAAAGCGCTTGTAGCCCAGTTCCAAGCCCTTGCGCAGGGCGTAGGTCATGTCGGTATCGTCCTTCTCTACGGGCAGCTCAATGACGTTATTGTGGTCCGGGATGTGGCCCAGGGAGTCGAAATCGCCCACGGCCATATCGGGCCGGACACCGTAGGCCATCAGGGAATCGAAGCCCCGGTCAGCGGCGATTACAAAGTCACCGGCGGTGGGATAGGGACGCAGCGCGGGGGTGAGAGACATGGCTCCCACTACATAACAGATTTTATTGTCAGCGGCCATAGGTATGCCCTCCAAATCGGCAAAATAGGATGGGTCTATCATATCACAAAATCCGTTCAATAACAACCGGTCAGCAAAGGCCGCCTCTCTTGACTTTCCTTGGGTGCAAAGGTAGAATGTCTGTGTTTTGATGGATATCATTCTGTTTGATTGAAGGATTGGAGCGAGAAAGAACATGGGACATTATTTGGATAACGCGGCCACCACGCCGGTGCGGCCGGAGGCGGCACAGGCCGCGCTGGAGGCCATGACCGAGGGCTGGGGCAATCCGTCCGCCCGGTACGACCTGGGCACCCGGGCTGCCGACCAGGTGAAGCTCTGGCGGGCCGATGTGGCCGCCGCCATGGGCTGCCTGCCCGAGGAGGTTATTTTCACCTCCTGCGGCACCGAGAGTGACAACTGGGCCATCCAGGCCGCGGTTCAGCTGGGCCGTCACAAGGGCAGGCACATCATCACCACCGCCATCGAGCACTCCGCGGTCCTCAACCCCTGTAAGGAGCTGGAGCGGCAGGGCTATGAGGTGACCTACCTCAAGCCCAACAGACGGGGAACGATCGACCTTGAGGACCTGCGTGCCGCCCTGCGGCCTGACACCATTCTGGTGTCCATGATGCTGGTGAACAACGAGCTGGGCACGGTCCTCCCTGTGGCCGAGACCGCCAAAGCCATCAAGGACGCCAAGTGTCCCGCTCTGCTCCACTGCGACGCGGTGCAGGGCTTCCTGAAGGTCCCCTTCACCCCCGCACAGCTGGGCGTGGATATGCTGTCCATCAGCGGCCACAAGATCCACGCCCCCAAGGGCATCGGCGCCATGTACATCCGCAAGGGGCTGAAGCTGCCCCCCATGATTTTGGGCGGCGGGCAGGAGAACGGTCTCCGCTCCGGCACCGAGCCCACCGCTCAGATCGCCGCTCTGGCCACGGCTGCCAAGCTGGGTCAGGCAAGTCTGGAGCGGGATCTCCGACATATGGAGGAGCTGAAGGCCTACGCCGTGGAGCGTCTCACCGCCATCCCCGGCCTGAACGTCCTTGTCCCCGATGGTGCGCCGCACATCCTGCCCATCACGCTGACCGGCTACAAGAGCGAGGTGGTGGTCCGGTTTCTCAGTGACAGAGGGATTTACGTCTCTGCCGGCTCCGCCTGTCACCGCGGCAAGCCGAGCCATGTGTACGCTGCGCTGAAGCTGCCTAAGAAGCAGCAGGACGGCGTGCTGCGGGTCAGCTTCTCCTATGATACCACCCGCGAGGACGTGGACGCTCTGGCATCTGGGCTTGCCGCCGCTCACGACCAGCTCTTCCCCAGCCTGTCCTGATTTTAGGAGGGCGATGCGATATGTTTTCCTATATGAAGCGGGGCGGCCACTTCTACCGCCAGGTGTTCTGTCTGGCCGGCCCCATTGTGCTGCAAAACCTGATTACCAGTATGCTTGGCATGGCCGACACCTTTATGGTGGGTATGCTGGGTGAGGTGCCTATGGCCGCCGTCACCCTGGCCAACATCCCCCTTTTTGTCATCCAGCTCTTTATTTTCGGCGTGCAGAGCGGCTCCTCCGTCCTCCACAGCCAGTACTGGGGCCGGCGGGATATGGAGTCCATCAACCGGGTTCTGGGCGTGGCCATGTGGCTGGTGGGCACGGTGTCCGCCCTGTTCGCCGCCATACTGCTGTTGTGGCCGGTCCCGTTCATGTCCCTCTTCGGCAACCAGGCGGATGTGATTCAGCTGGCCGCCCAGTACGGACGGATCGCCGGTCTCTCCTACGTCTTTGACGCCATCACCATGATGTACGTGGCGGCCTACCGCAGCATGGAGCGGCCCGAGCTGGGACTCTATATTCTGGTGGCCTCCATGGTTGTGAACACCTTCCTCAACTGGGTGTTCATCTTCGGTAATCTGGGCGCCCCTGCCATGGGGGTGGAGGGCGCGGCCCTGGCCACGCTCATCTCCCGTATGCTGGAGCTGGTTATTATGGTGTGCCACGCCCGATTCAGCAAGGGCTTCCGCATTGACCCGAAGCTCCTTTTCTGTCCCGGCAAGGCCATGTTCCGCCGCTTCTTCCGCTACAGCGGTCCTGTCACGCTGGATGAGACCATGTTCGGTCTTGGGACCTCCGTATTCCCCACCATCATGGGGCACATGGCCAACAGCACCGAGATCCTGGCCGCGTTCACTGTGGCCGGCAACGTGGATAAGGTGTGTATGGTCGTTTCCTTCGGCCTTGGCGCCACCGCCTCTGTCATCATCGGCCGCGAGGTAGGCGCGGGCCACTCGGATGAGGTCCGGCCCGTTGGCATGGCCCTGGTCACTATGGCCGCCCTCTGCGGCTTGGGCGTGGGTCTGCTGCTCTTCCTCTTTGCGGTGTTTGCAGCCCCCGCCGTGGTGTTCCCCCTCTTTAAAATGTCCGCCGCCTCCTCCTCCATTGCAATTATGATGATGGTGGTGCTGGCCGTGGTCCGGCCCCTGCGTGACTTTAACAGCGTCAACATTGTGGGTGTGCTCCGCGGCGGCGGCGATGTGGCCATGGCCACCGTCATCGACGTCGTTCCCCTCTGGCTGGTGGCGATTCCAGCGGCCTTTGTGTGCGGCATCGTCCTGAAAACCAACATCACCGTGGTCTACCTTGTCATGCAGCTGGAGCAGGTTGGAAAGTTTTTCCTCGGGGTACACCGGGTCCGCTCCGACGGCTGGATTCGCGATCTGACCCGGTCCGACGTTCAGAAGGAGGGTGTATCGTGAACGCAGTGGTGCTGATTGAAAATACCGCCCCGGAGGGCAGCGCACTGGCGTCCGAGCATGGACTGGCCCTCTATTTGGAGTACCGCGGCAGACAGATCCTTCTGGATGCGGGTTCCTCCGGCCGATTTGCCGACAACGCCGCCGCCCTGGGCGTGGACCTAAGTCAGGTGGAGCTGGCCGTCCTGTCCCACGGTCACTACGACCACGCCGACGGCCTGCGCCGGTTCTTCCAGATCAACGACCACGCCCCCGTCTACATCCGCCAGGGTGCCGATGGCCCCATGTTCTCCCTGGATGACCGGGGTGTGCGCTACATTGGGATTCACCGGGATCTGCTTGGGCAGTTTCCAGAGCGGTTCGTCCCCGTCACCCGCAAGCACCTTCTCATGGAGGGGCTGTGGCTCACGCCCTGCCTGCGCCGGGAGCCCGCCTTCATCGGACGGGCCTCCAACCTCGTCTACAAGCGGGGGGAGGACGACTTTCTCCCCGACGACTTCCGGCACGAGCAGTCTCTGGTGGCCGAGACCGACGGCGGTCTGGTTCTCTTTAACTCCTGCTCTCACGCCGGCATTGTCAACATTGTCCTGGACACCCTGGACCAGTTCCCCGGTCAGCGCGTTCGGGCCGTGGTGGGCGGCTTCCATATGGCCTCCCCCGGCGGCACCGGCATGAACTGCTCCCCCGAGTATGTGTTTTCCGTGGCCGACACGCTCCGAGATCTGGGCGTGGAGGAGATCCACACCGGCCACTGCACCGGCGGGGCCGCCCTGGAACGGATGCGCCAGCGCTTCGGCAGGGGCTGCACCGCGCTCACCACAGGACAGCGCCTGATTCTATGACCGATTTTGCGTAAAACGCATTAGCAAATCCCCGGTTATTCCGCCAGGAATAACCGGGGATTCTTTGTTTATAATAAATTCACAAAGTACCTATTGACAATTATATGGGTCAGTGGTACATTATCTTTAGCACTCAGGTGTATCGAGTGCTAAAGATATTGATTCAAAAGAGGTGGAGCCAGGAATGGCCATGACAGAACGAAAAAAGCGCATCCTGCGCGCCATCGTCGAGACCTACATCGAGACTGCGGAGCCGGTTGGCTCCAAGGCCGTGGCCCAACGGGCCGGTCTGGACGTATCCTCCGCCACCATCCGAAACGAGATGTCCGACCTGACCGAGATGGGTTATCTGGAACAGCCCCACACCTCCGCAGGCCGTATTCCCTCCGCCGCTGGCTACCGGCTCTATGTAAACGAGCTGATGGACCGCCAGCAGCTCACCTTCCAGGAGACCGAGCGCATCAACGAGGCGCTGAACCTGAAGATGGAGGAACTGGACCGGGTCATCGATCGGGCGGGGAAGGTGCTCTCCCAAATCAGCGACTATCCGGTGTTCACCGCAGCCACCGCCAGAGAGCGGATCACGGTCAAACGGTTCGATCTTCTGATGGTAGAGGACAACGCCTTCATCGCCGTTGTTATGACGGACAACAGCGTCGTCAAAAATAAGCTGTTCCGCGTCCCCGATCAGCTGTCCGATTCCCAGCTCCAGCTTCTGTCCGCCGTGCTGAACAGCTCCTTTGTTGGGCTGGATCAGGATGAGATGACAGCGGCTCTGGACAAGATGGAGACACACACCGCCCCCAACGCCTTCGAGCTGATCTCCCTGGTGGTTGACTTTGCGGTGGAGGCCCTGGGCGAGCAGCGGCAGCACAAGATCCACACCTCCGGCATCACGCACCTGCTGGAGCACCCCGAATACCACAGCCTGGATAAGGCAAAGCCGCTGATGACCTACCTGAGCGAGGACGCCGATACCTCCCGCCTGCCGGTGAGTCTCAACCAGGATGGCAGCAGCATGAACATCCTCATCGGCCCTGAAAACGTCAGCGACGCACTGAAAGACACCAGCGTGGTCATGGCAAGCTACGACATCGGCGACAACATGAAGGGCGTCATCGGTGTGGTCGGTCCCACCAGAATGGACTACGCAAAGGTCACCGCCAGACTGAGCTACTTTGCCGACAGCCTTACCCGGATGTTCGGCAAGGAGCTGCCCTCCTCCGATAAGGACGACCACGCATAACAGAGAATGAAGATAAAGGAGCACATGACGTGAGCAAGAAGGAAACTAAGAACGAGGTCCAGCAGGAGGCCGCCCAGGAGGAAGTTCTGGACGCGCAGACCGCCCAGACCGAAGAGGCGCCCGCCGAGCAGCCCGCCGAGCAGCCCGCCGACCAGACTGGCCGTCAGGCCGAGGCCGCCCAGAAGGAGGCCGAGGAGAAGTACCTGCGCCTGGCCGCCGAGTACGACAACTACCGCAAGCGCACCGCCAAGGAAAAGGAAGCCCTCTGGGCCGACGCCAAGGTGGACACCATCAAGCAGCTGCTCCCCGTCTATGACAATCTGGAGCGGGCTATGAATCAGGAAACTTCCGACGATGCCTTCAAGAAGGGCGTGGAAATGACCATGACCCAGATGAAGGAAGTGCTGGAAAAGCTGGGGGTCACCGAGATCCCGGCTTTGGGCCAGCCCTTCGATCCCAACCTGCACAACGCGGTTATGCACATCGAAAGCGAGGACTTCGGCGAAAACACCATCTCCCAGGTTTTCCAGGCAGGCTTCCAGTGCGGCGAGAAAATCGTCCGCTTCGCAATGGTCCAGGTTGCCAACTAAGCGCAGGACCTGTTCAATTTGTTCGAAATTAAACTTACCATATATAGGAGGAAATCATTATGAGCAAGATTATCGGTATCGACCTTGGTACTACGAATAGCTGTGTGGCGGTCATGGAGGGCGGCGATGCCGCCGTCATCGCCAATGCAGAGGGCAACCGCACCACCCCTTCCGTGGTCGCCTTCTCCAAGGACGGCGAGCGCATGGTGGGTCAGGTTGCAAAGCGTCAGGCCATCACCAACCCCGACCGCACCGTTATGTCCGTAAAGCGTGAGATGGGCACCGATTTCAAGGTGGACATTGACGGCAAGAAGTACACCCCCCAGGAGATCAGCGCCATGGTGCTGCAGAAGCTGAAGGCCGACGCAGAGGCCTATCTGGGCCAGAGCGTCACCG
Source organism: Lawsonibacter sp. (assembly GCA_020025455.1). Taxonomy (GTDB): domain Bacteria; phylum Bacillota; class Clostridia; order Oscillospirales; family Oscillospiraceae; genus Lawsonibacter. The sequence continues at coordinate 8,042 of JAHHSC010000031.1, forward strand.
AGGCTGTCATCACCGTCCCCGCTTACTTTACCGACGCCCAGCGTCAGGCCACCAAGGACGCCGGCAAGATCGCCGGTCTGGACGTGAAGCGTATCATCAACGAGCCCACCGCTGCCGCTCTGGCCTACGGTGTGGATAAGGAGGACGCGCAGAAGATCATGGTCTACGACCTTGGCGGCGGCACCTTCGATGTCTCCATCCTGGACATTGACGACGGCGTCATCGAGGTTCTGGCCACAGCCGGCAACAACCGTCTGGGCGGCGACGACTTTGATAAGTGCGTCATGGACTGGATGGCCGCTGAGTTCAAGCGCACCGAGGGTGTGGATCTGACCGGCGACCGTGTGGCCATGCAGCGCCTGAAGGAGGCCGCCGAGAAGGCTAAGATCGAGCTGAGCGGCGTCACCTCCACCAACATCAACCTGCCCTATATCACCGCCGATGCCACCGGCCCCAAGCACCTGGATCTGACCCTGACCCGTGCAAAGTTCGACCAGCTGACCGCTCACCTGGTGGAGGCCACCAGCGGCCCCGTCAAGCAGGCCATGAGCGACGCCGGCCTCACCGGCAACGACATCCACAAGGTCCTGATGGTGGGCGGCTCCAGCCGTATCCCCGCGGTTCAGGACATGGTCAAGAAGCTCACCGGCAAGGAAGGCTTCAAGGGCATCAACCCCGATGAGTGCGTGGCTATGGGCGCAGCGCTCCAGGGCGGCGTGTTCACCGGTGATGTGAAGGACCTGCTGCTGCTGGACGTCACCCCCCTGTCCCTGGGCATTGAGACCATGGGCGGCGTGATGACCAAGCTCATCGAGCGCAACACCACCATCCCCGTCAAGAAGAGCCAGGTATTCACCACCGCCGCGGATAACCAGACCTCCGTTGAGGTCCACGTCCTCCAGGGCGAGCGTGAGATGGCCCAGTACAACAAGACCCTGGGCCGCTTCAGCCTGGACGGCATCGCGCCCGCCCGCCGCGGCGTGCCCCAGATCGAGGTTTCGTTCGACATCGACGCCAACGGCATCGTGAACGTCACCGCCAAGGACATGGGCACCGGCAAGGAGCAGCACATCACCATCACCTCCTCCACCAATATGTCCCAGGACGACATCGACAAGGCCGTCAAGGAGGCCGAGCAGTTTGCCGCCGAAGATGCCAAGCGCAAGGAAGAGGTTGACGTCCGCAACCAGGGCGACCAGATGGTCTATCAGACCGAAAAGACCCTGGAGGAGATGGGCGACAAGATCTCCGCTGGCGACAAGAGCAGCGTTGAGTCCGCTCTGGGCAAGCTGAAGGAGACCCTGAAGGGCAATGACACCGCAGCCATCAAGGCCGCCACCGAGGAGTTGACCAAGGCCTTCTACGCGGTCAGTGAGAAGCTGTACGCCCAGCAGGGCGGTCAGGCCGGCCCCGGCCCCGACATGGGTGGTGCCAACTTCACCGGCGGCGCTCAGCCCAACCACGACGACGTCGTGGATGCGGACTACAAGGTGGTCGACGACGACCAGAACAAGTAAGCTCCGCAAATTAAATAAAAAAGCGCATAGGCGGGGCAATGCCCCGCCTGTGCTCCGTTCAAACGAATACATTCCGGGCCGCGCCTGGCGCGGTCCAATAAGCTGGTGATAGAGTATGGCAGAGAATAAACGGGATTACTACGAGGTCCTGGGCGTAGAAAAAAGCGCCTCGGATGAACAGATCAAAAAGGCCTACCGTAAGCAGGCCAAAAAATACCACCCTGACATGAACCCCGGTGACAAAGAGGCCGAGGCCAAGTTCAAAGAGGTCAACGAGGCCTACGAGGTGCTGTCCGATCCAGAGAAGCGCTCTCGGTATGACCAGTTCGGTCACGCCGGCGTGGACCCCAACTTCGGCGGCGGCGGCTTTGGTGGCGGCGGCTTCGACATGGGTGACCTGGGCGATATCTTCGGTTCCTTCTTCGGCGGCGGCTTTGGCGGCTTCGGCGGCGGCTTCGGCGGTCAGCAGCGGGCCAACGCCCCCCAGAAGGGCGAGACCCTGCGGGTCCACCTGACCATCTCCTTTGAAGAGGCAGCCTTTGGCTGTGAGAAGTCCATCGAGCTCAACCGTACCGAGGCATGTGAGACCTGTCACGGCTCCGGCTGTCAGCCCGGCACCACCGCGGACACCTGTCCCGACTGCCGGGGCACCGGTGTGGTCCGCATCCAGCGGGGCGGCGGCGGATTCTCCTACACCACAACCGCAGAGTGCTCCAAGTGCCACGGTACCGGCAAAATCATTCACAGTCCCTGTACCGACTGCCATGGCACCGGCAGCCACAAGATCAAGCGCCGCATTGCGGTGACCATCCCCGCCGGCATCGACGACGGTCAGGCCGTCTCCCTCCGGGGACAGGGCAATGCGGGCAAGAACGGCGGTCCGTCCGGCGATTTGATCGTCAACATCCGGGTGAAGCCCCACAACCAGTTTGTGCGTGACGGCAACACCGTCCTCTACGAGCAGCCTATCTCCTTCTACCAGGCCGCCATGGGCGCTGAGCTGGAGATCCCCACCATTGACGGCAAGGTCACCTACGACCTGCCCGCCGGTACCCAGACCGGCACCACCTTCCGCCTGCGCGGCAAGGGCATCCCCCTGCTCCAGGGCAGAGGACGCGGCGATCAGTTTGTCACCGTTCGGGTTCAGGTGCCCACCTCCCTCAACGCCGAGCAGAAAGAGGCCCTCAAGGCCTACGCTGCCGCCATGGGAGAGGATGTGCCGGAGAGCGGTGTGAAGGGCTTCTTTGATAAACACAAAAAGCGTAAATAACCAGTTCCCCTCTCTGTGACAAAAGCGAGGTCTGTCGTTGACAGGCCTCGCTTTTTCGCGTTCCAGCGCCCCTTCTCCGCCCCTAAAACAACAGCCGCACCGCCCAGGCGGCGGCCAGAAAGCCCACCAGATCGGCGCAGAGGGCGGCGGGAACGGCATAGCGGGTCCGGTCCACTCCGACCGCGCCGAAGTAGACCGCCACGGTATAGAAGGTGGTCTCGGTAGACCCCAGCATCACCGAGGCCATCCGGCCAAGGGTGGAGTCCGGTCCGTACCGGCCAATCAGCTCCGCACCCACGCCCAGCGCGGCAGAGCCGCTCACAGGCCGCAGCATCATCAGCGGCAGCAGTTCGGAGGGCAGCCCCAGCTTCCCCGTGAGCGGTGCCAGCACCCTGCTGAGCAGCTCCAGAGCCCCGGAGGCCCTCAGCATATAGACCGCCGTCATCAGCCCCACCAGGGGCGGCAAAATCCGCATCGTGGTGGTCAGCCCCTCTCCCGCCCCGTGGACCAGGGCGGCGTACACGTCCACACCCTTGACCGTCCCATATAGGGCCACCCCGGCAATGATCAAGGGAATCACCATCACAAACAGAAGCTCCATCTAGTCCCTCCAGACCCGGCGCAGGAGCAGGCAGGCCCCGATCCCCGCAAGCACAGATAGGCCGGAGGCCAGCCACACCGCGGGCAGAATATCAAAGGGCGTGGCTGCCCCCGCACTGGCCCGCACCGTCGCCACCGTGGTGGGAATGAGCTGGATGGAGGCGGTGTTGCACACCACCAGCATACACATGGCGTCACTGGCCGTCCGGCTCCCCCGCGCCATCCCACGGGCCGCCTGAATACCCAGCGGCGTGGCCGCATTGCCCAGCCCCAGCAGATTGGCAGACACGTTGGCCGAGAGGCTGTCCATGACCGCCTGATCCCTCACCTCCGTGGGAAAGAGCCGCCCCAGAATGGGAGCCAGCAGCCGCGCCAGCTTTTCCGCCAGCCCCGCCCGCTTCATGACCTCCATCACCCCGGTCCACAGGCAGGTCATCCCCGCCAGCGAAATGGCCAGCTGCACCGCCGCCCCCGCGCCCTCCATAGCGGCCTCTGCCACCTCCGGGCCTCTCCCCAGCGCCAGGCCGCACACAACGGAAACCAGCACCATTCCGCTCCAGATCCAGGTCATCGTCATCAGACCTTCCCCCTCTCCGCACAAACTATATGGGGCTCGTTCCAGTTTTACGCCTGCTCTTTCCCGTATGGTTTGCGAAATCCCATCGGGTTTTTCCCATCTCCACCAAAATTTTACTTCTTTCGCCATGGTTCGAGAAAAAGAAACGGTTGACAGCGTTCCAGTTTGTAGTACAATAACAGTAAGAATACAGCTTATTTTTCCTTTTTCCGTCCCCATTCCCGCAAAAAACGATATTTTCTTGTAAGAGGAGGCTTAGGTATGAAATCGACCGGTATTGTGCGAAAGGTAGACGAGCTTGGACGCATCGTGCTGCCAATCGAGCTGCGGCGCACCTTGGACATCGCAGAAAAGGACAGCCTTGAAATCTACATGGAGGGTTCCGCCATCGTCCTCAAGAAATACCAGCCCTCCTGTGTATTCTGTGATGATACGCAGGACGTTGTGCTGTTCCACGGGAAGAACATCTGTGCAAAGTGTCTCGCGGAGTTGAACGACCTCAAGTAACGCCCCTCCGCCTTTTCGCAAGCTCATATAAAAGCGGTCCTTCCGTATCACAACGGAGGGACCGCTTTGTCGTTTTATGTCATTTTCCCACTGCCAGGTCATAGAGCTGGTTGCGGGACAGGCCCAGCTCCTTGGCGGCGCGCTTCACCCCATCCCGGAGGGACAGCCCCTCCTCCCTGCGCAGCTTCTCCACAAGCTCCAGACCGTCCTCCAGGGTGACTTCCTTCTCCTCGGGCGGCTCACAGCCGCGCACCACCAGTACAAATTCTCCCTTGGGCGGGTTCTCCCGGTAGTGGGCCAGTGCCGCGCCGAGGGTGGTACGGCGGATCTCCTCATGGAGCTTGGTCAGCTCCCGGCACAGGCTAAGGGGGCGCTCCTCCCCAAACACGGCCGCCATATCCTCCAGGGTGGCGGCGAGCTTGTGGGGAGCCTCGTAGAAAATCATGGTCCGCTCCTCCTGCCGGAGGGAATCCAGATGGGCGCGGCGGTTCTTCTTGTTCATCGCCAGAAAGCCCTCAAAGGTAAATCGGCCGGTGGGCTGCCCGGAAACGGCCAGGGCGGTGACCAGAGCACAGGGGCCTGGGATGCACACCACGGGTACGCCCGCTCCGGCGCACAGGGCCACCAGCTCCTCACCGGGGTCGGAAATGGCAGGCATGCCCGCATCGGTGACCAGAGCGCAGTTCTCCCCGGCCAGCAGCCGGTCCAGCACCAGCTGGCCGCTCTTATCCGTATTGTGGCGGTGGTAGGTCACCATGCTCTTTTTTATGCCCAGATGATTGAGCAGCTTCAGCGACACACGGGTGTCCTCGGCGGCGATAAAATCAGCCCCTGCCAGCGTGTCGGCCATGCGCTCTGAGATGTCGCTCAGATTGCCGATGGGGGTAGGGACCAGATAGAGGGTACCGGACATAGTCAATTCTCCTTTGCAGCGTGCTTTCACATCGTCAGTGCCTATAATTATAACACAGGGCGGCCCTTTTGTGGTATGCTTTTCTCAAAGACAGTTCCGGGAGGTTATACCATGAAACAAGAACAGCTGGGCCCTTACCTTCTCTCCTGGCCAAACGGGGTCTTTCCTCTGGGGGCAGACGCGCTGGCCCTGAGCGATTTCATCACCCTGCGCCCCCGTCAGAAGGTCTGTGACCTGGGCACAGGCAGCGGCGCTCTGCTCCTGCTGCTGGCCCGGCGGGAGCCATCCCTCTCGCTCACCGGCGTGGAGCTGGACCCGCTCTCCGCCCGTACCGCCCGCAGCAATTTGGTGCAGAACGGTCTGGACGGGGCGGTTATCTGCGGGGATCTGCGTGAGAAAACCCTGCTCCCCGCAGGCCGCTTCGATCTGGTTATCTCCAACCCCCCCTATTTTCCAGTGGGCTCCGGCACCAGCGGCGGCCCTGCCCGCAGCGAAGAGAACTGCACCCTCGATGAGCTGTGCGCCGCCGCTGCCCGGCTGACACGCAACGGCGGGCGCTTTGCCCTGTGTCACCGACCGGAGCGGCTGGTGGACGTGATGACCGCCCTGCGCGCGCACGGTCTGGAGCCAAAGCGGATGAAGCTCCTGTCCCACGGGCCGGG
>JAHHSC010000032.1 GCA_020025455.1 Lawsonibacter sp.
CCGTGGGCGTAGAAGGGGGTGCGCAGCTCCTGGGCATAGGTGGGGGAGACGGTGGTGACGAAGTTGGAGGCCATGATGGCGCCCTTCATCAGGTTCACGTCGCTGAAATAGGCCAGCATACCCTCGTTGAAGTAGCTCCGGTCCAGACCGACCACGTCCTGGAGCACCTGCTCGCCGTAGCGGCCCTGGTACTCGATGTTGTGGATGGTGAACACGGTCTTGGCGTTACTGAGCTGGGGGATGCGGTACTTATCCTCCAGCAGATAGACCGGCACCAGCGCGGTCTGCCAGTCGTTGCAGTGGATCACGTCGGGCGCCCAGTCCAGGTGACCGGGGGTCTCGATGACGGCACGGGAGAAGAAGGAGAACCGCTCGCAGTCGTCAAAATGGCCGTAGAGCTGCCAGCGCTTGAAGTAGTACTCGTTATCCACGAACCAGTAGGTGACACCCTCGCGCTCCAGCTCGAAGATGCCGCAGTACACCTGCCGCCAGGACAGGGTCACGTTGAAATACTGGAGAAAGGTCATTTTCTCCCGCCACTCGCTGCCGATGCCCTCGTACAGAGGCAGGATGACCTTGACGTCATGGCCCTCTTTTGCCAGGGCCTGGGGCAGGGAACCTGCTACATCGGCCAGACCGCCGGTTTTGATAAAGGGTGCGACCTCAGAAGCGGCAAACAGGATTTTCATGTACATACCTCTTTTCATATCGTTTGGGAAACGCCCTCCCGCGCTGGGAAGGGCGTTTCGACCGTTTTAGACGATGGCGTTTTTGGCGATAGCCAGGGGATAGGTGGAGTGACCCATCAGCGTCCGGTTCTCGTTGACTTTTACGTTTTTGTCCGCAATGACATAGGAGAGGTTGGCACCGGCCTTGACCACCGTGCCCTGCATCAGAACACTGTTGGAGACCTTCGCCCCCTTCTCAATGATGACGCCGCGGCTGAGAATGGAGTTTTCCACCTCGCCCTCAATGTAGCAGCCATCGGCCACCAGAGAGCACTTGGAGACAGAGCCGGGACCGTAGTAGGTGGAGGGGTTGGACATGTCCTTGGTGCGGATGGGGCGCTCGGCACAGAAGAGGTCGGCCCGCACCTCGGGTCTGAGCAGCTCCATGGAGCTGTTGTAGTAGTCGCTGACCGACTGGAACCGGGCCACATGGCCCTCGTGGATATAGGGCACCATCGCCAGGCTCTTCAGGCGGGGCTGCAGCACACCGCGGCTGAAGGAGTGGATGTCGTGGGCGGCGCAGTAGTCCACCATGTCCAGCAGCAGCTGCTTGGACAAAACATAGACCTCCAGAGACTCCAGCGAGTTTCCGGCCGAGGAGGGGTGGATGCTCAGATCGGTGATGCGGCCCTCCCCGCTGACCTCCACATACTCGGAGAACCGGGGCGTGCCCTTCCGGTTGGGGGTGCAGACAACGGTAACGTCCGCCCCGGAGCTCAGGTGCTGCTCAAAGACCTTGGCCACGTCCAGATTGACGGCCACATCGCCCCAGCCCATGATGACGTAGTCCTGCCGGATGGTGGACAGATAGCCGGCCACACCGGCCAGAGCCTCCATATTGCCCCGATAGGCGCCGTGGCTCTGCTCGGCATAGCTGAAGGGGGGCAGCAGGCGCAGTCCGCCGTGCTTGCGGCTCAGGTCCCAGTCCTTCCCGGAACCCAGATGGTCCAGCAGGGATTGATAGGTCTCGTGGACAATCACGCCCACGTCGGTAATGCCGGCGTTGACGTAGCTGGAAAGCATGAAGTCGATCAGACGATAGCGCCCGCCAAAGGGGAGGGAGCAGGTGTTGCGGTGGCGGGTGAGCTCACCCAGATTGGTATCAGAGTGGTAGGCAAAAAGGATTCCGTGCAGATCATTCATGCCTTTTCACCTCCTTTTACATCCTTGCGAATCATGGCGTGGGGGGAGACGACAGCGTCTTTGCCAATGGTCACGCCGCTGGCCACCACGGCAATCCCCCAGTCGGGGCTGTCATCGGGTGGGGCACCCACCTGAGCGCCCGACTCGATCACGCCGTTCTCGGCGACGATGGTGTAGTAGACCTTGGCACCGGACTTGACCACAGCGCCGGGCATCAGAATGGAATACTGCACGTCTGCGCCCTTCTCCACGGTGGCGGAGTGGAACAGGACCGAGTTTGCCACGGTTCCATCCACCTGACAGCCGCCGGTGACCAGACAGTGCGAGATCTTGGCGTCGGGGCCGGTGACGTGGGGGGGCTTGATGGGCGTGCGGGCGTAAATGGGCCAGCTGGGATCGTAGAGGTCGATGCTGCTGCGGGGGGCCAGCATATCCATATTGGCATCCCACAGGGAGTCGATGGTGCCCACGTCCTTCCAATAGCCATGGAAGCGGTAGGCCATCAGCTTCTCGCCGGCATTGAGCATATTCGGGATGATGTTCTTGCCGAAGTCGTTGGCGGAGTTGGGGTCTGCCTCGTCATCCATGAGGTACTGGCGCAGCTTGGACCAGGTAAAGACATAGATGCCCATGGACGCCAGATTGCTCTTGGGGTGGGCGGGCTTCTCCTCAAACTCGAAGATCCGGTCGTCCTCGTCCACGTTCATAATGCCAAATCGGGTGGCCTCCTGCATGGTGACCTCCAGAACGGAGATGGTGCAGGCAGCATCGGTCTTTTTATGTAGGGCCACCATGTCGGTATAGTCCATCTTATAGATGTGGTCGCCGGAGAGAATCACCACATATTCCGGGTCGTATTGGTCCAGAAACCCGATGTTCTGGTAAATGGCGTTTGCGGTGCCCTTGTACCAGGTGCCCTGGTCTCCCTCTCTCATGTAGGGGGGGAGAATGTGCACGCCGCCGTCCGAGACATCCAGGTCCCAGGGCTGGCCGTTTCCGATGTAGCTGTTCAGCTCCAGGGGACGGTATTGCGTCAAAACGCCCACCGTGTCAATGCCGGAGTTGGCACAGTTAGACAGCGGGAAATCAATGATACGGTATTTTCCGCCAAAGGGTACGGCGGGCTTTGCCACGTGGCTGGTGAGGGCGTAGAGGCGGCTGCCTTGGCCGCCGGCCAGCAACATGGCGACAACTTCTTTCTTCATTCTGTTCACCTCACGTCTAATTGGGGGACAACGCTGCTCATTTGAAAACTGGGAACGTGTTCCTGTGCGTTTACGTGTCTTTTTCTACCTTCTCGGAATTCTGCTTGACCTTATGCTTCTTTACTGCTTTGGCCGGGACCACGGCCAGGGTGGTTTTGGGCGCCTGCTTCACGGCGGGATGGGTCTCAGCTCGAACCGCAGGCTTGGGCGCGGAAACGGATTTCGGCGCTTCTTTTTTGGGGAGTGCCTTGGTTCGTTTCTTGGCACCCAATGCCTTTGGGGCGGCCTTTGCGGAATCCATCCGGCCTTCTGCGGGCGGGTCTTGCTTGGCTGCACCGGCAGATTCGGCCTTGGCAGGCTTGGGCTTGCGGACGGGGTTTTTGCGGGTACAGCGGTAGATCATCACCGACATGGGGGGCAGATCAATGACCAGCGACTGTGCCTGATCGTGGAAGGGGACCTTTTCCGTTTTCAAAGGCGCGGTGTCGCCCAGACCGGAGCCGCCGAACTGCGCAGCGTCGGTGTTGAAAACGGGGGCCCAGGTACCGCCGAAGGGGGCACCGACCCGGTAACCCTTCCGGTGGTTGGGGGAGAAGTTGGCCACGATAAGCAGGGGCTTCCCCTCCCGGTCCCAGCGCAGGAAGGCCACGGTGTTGGCCTGGTTGTCGTCGGCGCACAGCCACTGGAAGCCCTGCCAGGAGTCATCCTGCTCCCACAGCGCGGGCTGCCGGAGGTAGAAGTCGTTCATGGCCTTGAAAAATTCCTGGGTCCTGCGGTGCGGCTCGTACTGGAGCAGGTGCCAGTCCAGGGAGTACTCAAAGTGCCACTCGTTCCACTGGGCAAACTCGGTGCCCATCATGGTGAGCTTCTTGCCGGGGTGGGCCATCATATAGGCGTAGAAGGCGCGGACACCGGCAAACTTTTCGGGGTCGTCACCGGGCATCTTTCCGAAGAAGGAGCCCTTCATGTGCACTACCTCGTCGTGGGACAGGGGCAGAATGTAGTTTTCGGAGAAGGCGTACATCAGGGAGAAGGTGATGTCCCTGTGGTTAAACTGGCGGAAGTAGGGGTCCAGCTTGATGTAGTGGCAGATGTCGTTCATCCAGCCCATGTTCCACTTAAAGTTGAAGCCCAGACCGCCCTGATCCACGGGGCGGGTCACCTTGGGCCAGGCGGTGGACTCCTCGGCGATCATCAGAACGTCGGGGTGGGCACCGAAAATCAGGGTGTTCAGCTTTTGCAGGAACGCCACGGCCTCCAGATTCTCCCGTCCGCCGTTCACGTTGGGCATCCACTCGCCCTCCTTGCGGCCGTAGTCCAGGTACAGCATGGAGGAGACCGCATCCACCCGCAGACCGTCCATGTGGTATTCCTCCAGCCAGAACATGGCAGAGGAGAACAGGAAGGAGCGGACCTCGCTGCGGCCCAGGTCAAAGACGTTGGTGCCCCAGTCGGCGTGCTCGCCCTTGCGGGGGTCGGAATACTCGTAGGTGGGGGTGCCGTCGAAGTTGTAGAGACCGAAGGAGTCCCGGGGGAAGTGGGCGGGCACCCAGTCCATGATGACGCCGATGCCGGCCTGATGGAGCTGATCCACCAGATATTTCAAATCGTCTGGTACGCCGAAGCGGCTGGTGGCGGCAAAGTAGCCGGTACACTGGTAGCCCCAGGAGGCGTCCAGGGGGTGCTCGGTGACGGGCAGAAACTCCACATGGGTGTAGCCCATCTCCTTCAGATAAGGCACCAGATAGCTGGCGGTGTCACGGTAGCTGAGAAACTCCCCCTCGCCGGTGCGGCGCCAGGAACCGAGGTGACATTCGTAAATATTCATGGGGCGGCAGTAGGGAGGGTTCTTGGCGCGGAAGCTCATCCAGTCCTGGTCGCCCCAGCGGTAGTTGGTGGCGTCCAGGTCGTAGATCTTGGAGGAGACATTGGGCCGGGTCTCGGCGTGGAAGGCGTAGGGGTCCGCTTTGCCCACATAACCGCCCTTGCCGTCAAAGATGGCATACTGATAGGAGTCGTACCGGTTCAGACCGGGCACGAAAGCCTCCCAGATACCACCCTCCACCTTGGTCATGGGAGCTGCATCCGGGTTCCAGCCGTTAAACGAGCCGATCACGGAGACCTGTGGGGCGTTTGGTGCCCACACGCGGAACACATAGCCCTCGGTTCCATCTTCCAGCTGTGCGGGATGGGAACCGAAACAGCGCCAGGCGTGGCAGGAGCGTCCCTCAGAAAAGGCATCCAGCTCATAATAGAGGTCCGTTGGGGAGAGTTTTTCTAAGTATTTGGACATAATGAATCACCTCTGAAGGTGGAATCCCCCAATCTATCGGCGAAAACCACCAATATGTAGGAATGTGATGGATCAGCTATTTATATAAATTATACAACGGCCCTATAGCTCCGTCAAGACTCAATCCCTCTGGAATTTGGCTGAAATACGAGGCAAAATGGGACCGAATTATGTACAGCCGGAGGATTGACCTCCGGCCGGGCTCAGCGGCCCAGAAGGAATTTTTGCATCATTTTGTTGAAAATACCGGGGACGGTGAGCCGGTCCACTTGCTGGGAGGCAATGATGTTGATGGCGTCCCGGGGCTCTCCGGCCACGGACACTTCCAGCCGGCCCAAAATCTGGCCGTTTTCCACCGGGGCCTCCACATTGGGGGCGAGCACCAGCTCGGTCTCCACCTGGTCTCGCTCCCCCTTGCCTACCAGCAGGCGGCAGGTGTCCTCCAGCACCGGCTGGACCTGGGCCTGCTGGCCCAGCAGCACGTCCACCGGGGGGAGCGGGTCATCCGGCCACACGTTGACCAGGGCAAAGTTGGCAAAGCCATAGTCCAGCAGGGTCTTGGCATCCTCAAACCGCTGGGCGGTGGTGGGGGATTTCATCACAACGGCAATTAGCTCCATGCCGTCCCGCTCTGCCGAGGCCGACATACAGTAGAGCGCCCCCTTGGTGGAGCCGGTCTTGAGGCCGGTGGCACCGGGGTAGAAGCGGATGAGCCGGTTGGTGTTGGTCAGGCCGAAGGCGCCGTCCCGGATGGAGTCCATCCAGATGGTGGTATAGGCGCGGATGTCCGGGTGCTCCAGAAGCAGGGCTCTGGACATGAGGGAGATGTCCCGGGCGGTGGTCAGGTGGCCGGGGGCAGGCAGACCGGTGCAGTTGACAAAGTTGGTCTTATCCATCCCAAGCTCGGCGGCCCGCTGGTTCATCTGGTCCACAAAGGCGGTTTCACTGCCCGCCAGGTGCTCGGCCAGAGCCACGGCGCAGTCGTTGGCGGATACCACCGTGACACACTTGAGCATCTCCTGCACGGGCATCTGCTCCCCCTCTTTGAGGTACACCTGGGAGCCGCCCATGCCGGCGGCGTTGGCGGACACGGTCACCGGCTCGTCCAGGGCGAGGCGTCCGCTGTCCAGGGCCTCCATGATAAGCAGCAGGGTCATCACTTTGGTGACGCTGGCAGGCTCCAAAGGCCGATCCGGGTCCAGCTGGGCCAGAACGGTGCCCGTCTCCTTCTCAATGAGAATGGCGGAGGTGCAGCCCAGGTCGGGCAGCGGCCCCTCTGCCGCCCGTGTATGGGGCGCGGCGGCCAGCAGCAGGGCGGCGGCCAGCGCCAGGGAACATAATTTTTTTCGCATGGTAACATGACCTCCTGGACAAATTTGTCCGTGGAGTTAGGATAAGCGTTCAAGGGCGAACTATTCCCTGTTTGAAGCGGTATTTTTTGGGCCTGTCTATAACCATACTCCGTTTTTTTTGTAAAAACAGTCGAAAGACCGTCCCTGCCCCATGGGAACAGACGGAATAGAAAAGCGGGAGGACAACCCCGAAAATTTGGGTTATCTTATATTGATAATGACCCGGTGGTCCGATATAATCTATGATGATTTAAAAAACGAACGAAGGAACGTACCTGCCGTCCAGCGGGAGCTTACAAGTTCGAGAGGGGAATTCGATGGAGAAGCAAAAGACACTCAATGACCTGACGCCCGGTCAGAGCGGCATCATCCTGTCAGTGGGGAACCGCTCCGGCGCGGTGAAGCGCCGTCTGGTGGACATGGGGCTGACACCCGGGACCCAGGTGAAGGTCACAAAGGTGGCCCCTCTGGGTGACCCCCTGGAGGTGAGTCTCCGGGGCTATGAGCTGAGTCTGCGCAAAGAGGACGCCGCCCAGATCGTGATGGGGCACCCCCGCCGTGAGGGCGGGAGAGCGGCTATGAGCCGGGGCCAGCATGACCCTGAGCAGCGCCGCCGCCAGCTGATGGACCATGAGCACGAGCTGGAAGCGCACCGCAGCCACTACGATAGCTCCGCCCATGATGCCCGCCCCATGCGTGTGGCCCTGGCGGGCAACCCAAACTGCGGGAAAACCACGCTCTTCAACGCGCTGACCGGCTCCAACCAGTATGTGGGAAACTGGCCCGGCGTCACCGTAGAGAAGAAGGAGGGCACCACCCACATCGGCGAAAAGGAGCTTACGGTGGTGGACCTTCCCGGCATCTACTCGCTGTCCCCCTACTCCATGGAGGAGATCGTGGCCCGTGATTTCATCATCGGCGAGGCCCCCGACTGCATCATTGATATCGTGGATGCCACCAACCTGGAGCGGAACCTCTACCTGACCATTCAGCTGCTGGAGCTGGAGCGGCCCACGGTAGTGGCACTGAACTTCATGGACGAGGTCAGCAAGCGGGGCGACCGCATCGACGTGGAGAAGCTGTCCCACGAGCTGGGCATCCCCGTGGTCCCCATCACCGCCCGCACCGGCGAGGGGCTGGAGGAGCTGCTGCACACCGCGCACCGCCAAATGCACCGGGGCGTCACCATCGAACCGGACGACCTCTACGACGACTTTACCCACGAGATCCACCACCAGATGGGCGAGCTGATCCACGACTATGCCTATGCCGTCAACCTGCCCGCCCACTGGGCCTCCATCAAGCTGCTGGAGGGGGACGACATTGTGGCAAAGGCGCTCAAGCTGCCCCAGGAGGTACAGGAGAAGCTACACCGTGTGGTGGTCCGGTACGAGAATTCCAGCGACCTGGGCGACCGGGAGACGCTCATCGCCGACAGCCGCTATCAGTACATCGAGAAGGTGGTTTCCGCCGCCGTCGTCCGGGGGACTGCCCCCGGTGAGCTGACCACCAGCGGGAAGATCGACCGAATCGTCACCCACCGGATCTTTGCGCTGCCTCTGTTCCTGCTTACCATGCTGGCCGTGTTCCTCACCACCTTCGGCCCCTTTGGAAAGGGGCTTTCCGACGGTGTGGCCATGGGGGCTGAGTACCTGTCAGGCTGGCTGGCCGGGATCATGGAGGGCCATGTATCCCCCGTACTGATCTCGCTGGTCTGTGACGGCATCATCGGCGGCGTGGGCGGCGTGCTCACCTTCCTGCCCCAGATCGCCCTGCTGTTTTTCTTCTTGTCCTTTCTGGAGGATTCCGGCTATATGGCCCGTGCCGCCTTCATCATGGACCGGCTGCTGCGGCGGTTCGGGCTCAGCGGGAAGGCATTTATCCCCATGCTTATGGGCTTCGGCTGTTCCGTCCCCGCCATTATGGGCGCCCGGACCATGGAAAATGAGAAGGACCGCCGCATGACCATCCTGCTGGTGCCCTTTATGTCCTGCTCTGCCAAGCTGCCCGTCTACGGCCTCATCTCCGCCGCCTTCTTCGGCCCCTGGGCCGGTCTGGTGGTGTTCGCCCTCTATGTCCTGGGCATGGCCACAGGTATCCTGTCCGGCCTGCTCTTCAAACGGACCCTCTTTTCCGGAGAGCCGGCCCCCTTTGTGCTGGAGCTGCCCCCCTACCGCCTGCCCTCCCTGGGCAACATGATGACCCATGTGTGGCAGAAGGTGAGGGACTTCTTGGTGAAGGCCGGCACCCTGATTCTGGCCATGTCCATGGTGCTGTGGCTGCTCCAAACCTTCAACTTCTCCCTCCAGATGGTGGAGGATGCCAGCACCAGTATGCTGGGCGTGCTGGGCGGCTGGATCGCCCCCATATTCAAGCCCCTGGGCTTTGGCTTCTGGCAGGCCGCTGTGGCCCTGCTCACCGGATTGGTGGCCAAGGAGATGGTGGTGTCCTCGCTGAGTATGTTCTACGGCTTCTCCCTCACCGCCACCGGCGGTGCTGTGGCCGCCGCTATGACCGGCTTTACCCCCCTGAGCGCCCTCTCCATGCTGGTGTTCATCCTGCTCTACGTGCCCTGTGTGGCCGCTGTGTCCACCATGTTCAAGGAGCTCGACAGCCCCAAGTGGGCTTGGTTCTCCATCGCCTGGCAGATCGGCTGTGCCTATGTGGTATCCTTCCTGGTCTACCAGATCGGCAGTCTGATCCTGCTGTGATGCAAAAAAACCGTGGTTCCATATGGAACCACGGTTTTTTTACACTTATTTCCCCACGCAGAATTTAGAGAAGATGCGGTCGGTGACGTCCTCCCGGACGGACTGGCCGGTGAGCTCGCCCAGTGCGGACAGGGCCTCCTCCACATCGGTGAGCAGGGCGTCGGGGGTGACGCCTGCCTCCAGAGCCTCTGCGGCCCGGCGGACCGACGCGCGGGCGCGGGTCACGGCCTCCTCCTGCCGCTGGTTGGTGAGCAGCTGCCCGTAGGGCAGGTCCTCCTTCTGGGGGAAGAGGGCGGCGGAGGCCTGCTCCAGCTCGTCAAGCCCCGCACCGGTGACGGTGCTGATGGACACGGTGGGCACATTCTGGGCGCCAGCCGCGTCAGGGGCGGGGGCCAGGTCGGACTTGGTGTGCACCAGAATAACGGGGGCCAGGCTGCCTGCCCTGGCCAGCAGGTCCGCGTCCTCCTGGGTGAAGGGGACGGAGGCGTCACACAGCACCCAGATGAGGTCGGCCTCCTGCATGGCGGTCCGGGAGCGCTCCACGCCCATCTGCTCGATGGGGTCGGCGCTCTGGCGCAGACCGGCGGTGTCGATGAGCCGGAAGGGGAGCCCGCCCAGCTGGACGCTCACGTCCAGGGTGTCCCGTGTGGTGCCGGGAATGTCGGTGACGATGGCCCGGTCGTAGCCGGCCAGCGCGTTGAGCAGGGAGGATTTACCCGCGTTGGGCCGGCCCACAATGGCGCAGCCGATGCCCTGGGTCAGCTGGAAGCCCCGGCGGCAGGAGGACAGAAGGGCAGTCATCTGCTCCTCCTGGGTGTGGAGGATCTGCTCCAGCTCCTCCATCTGGAAGGGGTCGATGTCCTCGTCGGGGTAGTCCAGCACGGCGTGGAAGTGGGCCATCACGTCCACCAACGCCCCGTAGATGTCCCCAATCTTCCGGGACAGGGCACCGGTGAGCTGGCCGGTGGCGTGGCGGGCACTCTCGCGGCTGCGCGCCTCCAGCAGGTCGCCCACCGCCTCGGCCTGGGCCAGATCCAGCCGCCCGTTGAGGAAGGCACGGCGGGTGAACTCACCGGGGCCGGCCTGACGGGCACCCTGGGCGAAGAGGGACTCCAGCCCCAGAGCCAGCACCATGGGGGAGCCGTGGCACTGGAACTCGGCGGTATCCTCGCCGGTGTAGCTGGAGGGGCCGAGGCTGAAGGTGCACAGTCCCCGGTCAATGGGCTGGCCGCCGCTGTCCAGCAGGTCGCCGTAGACCAGCTCCCGGGGGGCGTGATCGGTGAGGGCTTTCTTGCCAAGCGGACGGAAACAGGCCCTTGCAATCTGGATGGCCTGGGGACCGGACAGGCGCAGAATCCCAATGGCAGAGGGGGCGCGGGCGGTGGAGATGGCGGCGATGGTGTCAGTTTGCTGGTACATGGCAGCTCCTTTCCGGGAAAACAGTACGACGGCATTCGACCGGTTTCCTGCAAAAAACAGGGACAAACAGGTTTGTCGAACTTTTCCCCTTGACAGATGTTATGAAAACCAAAATCAGGGAAGATCGTGCAGAACGTTCAATTTCTAAATGTGGATAAGTTTGTGGATAGTGTGGATAACCATTGCAAACAGTAGAAAAACGATTGATAGAGCAGGAAACATGAAAGTCTGAAAAAGTGCATAGCCGTGTGGAGTTACAGGGCAGAGATCCTGTAACCTGATGGGAGACGCAGCGGGAAAACGGCTGAAAAATGCAGGAAGACCGCCGCGGCCGGGGAGGGGCGCGGCGGTCTTGGTCGGGTCAGATATCCAGATTGGACTGGCGGACCACGGCCCGGGCAGCCTGAACGCCGGAGGCGCCGGCCTGGGCCAGACCACGGGTAATGCCTGCGCCGTCCCCGGCGGCATAGAAGCCGGGGAGGGCGGTCTCCAGATCCTGGGAGAGCTGCAGGCGGGCTGAATAGAACTTCACCTCCGCGCCGTAGAGCAGGGTGTCATAGTTGGCAGTACCGGGGGCGATCTTGTCCAGCTGATAGATCATCTCAATGATGTTGTCCAGCTGGCGCTTGGGCAGAGCCAGGCTCAAATCGCCGGGGATTGCGGCCGTGAGGGTGGGCCGCACAAAGGACTTGCTCATCCGGTGCTCGTTGGTGCGGCGGCCGCCCACCAGGTCGCCAAAGCGCTGGACCAGCACGCCGCCGGCCAGCATATTGGACAGGGAGGCCACGTGCTTGCCGTAGCGGTAAGGCTCGTTGAAGGGCTTGGTAAAGCGGTTGCTGACCAACAGAGCAAAGTTGGTGTTCTCGCTGCGCAGCTCCTTGGCGGCGTAGGAGTGGCCGTTGACGGTATTGATGCCCTCCACGTTCTCGGCCACCACATGACCGTAGGGGTTCATGCAGAAGGTGCGCACCTGGTCGCCGTACTGCTTGGTGCGGTAGACAAACTTAGACTCGTACACCACATCGGTGATGTGCTCAAAGACGGTGGCGGGCAGCTCCACGCGGACGCCCACGTCCACCTGGTTATTGAGCAGCTCCAGCCCCAGACTCTTGCACTGATTGGCAAACCACTCGGCGCCGGAGCGGCCGGGGGCGGCAATGAGGCGCTTGCAGGTTAAATCGGCACCCTTGGCCAGGGTCAGGCGGTAGCCGCCGTTATCCTGGGTGATCCCGGCCACCTCTGTATTGAAGCGGAACTCCAGCTTGTCCTGAAGCCCCTCATAGATATTGGTGAGGATACGCAGGTTGTTCTCGGTGCCCAGGTGCTTGCAGCGGGCCTGGAGAAGGTGCAGATCATAGGCCAGGGCGCGGCGCTCCAGATCCCTGGCAGCGGGGGTAGAGGTGGAGAAGCACTCCGTTGTGGCACCGTGGGCCACGTTGATGGAATCCACATAGTCGATCAGCTCCATTACGGTGTCTGGCGCCAGAAGATCGGTGAGCCAGCCGCCGAACTCCGTGGTGAAGTTGAACTTGCCATCGGAGAAGGCACCAGCACCGCCGAACCCGCACATGGTGTGGCAGACGGGGCAGTGGATGCACTCCTTCACCTTGCCGGCCACGATGGGGCAGCTGCGGTGGTAGATATCCTGGCCCTGGTCGATGGCCAGAACCTTCAGCTCGGGCTTGCGCTTGGTCAGCTCGTAAGCAGCAAAAATACCGGCCTCACCGCAGCCCAGGATGATAACGTCGTACAT
Source organism: Lawsonibacter sp. (assembly GCA_020025455.1). GTDB lineage: Bacteria > Bacillota > Clostridia > Oscillospirales > Oscillospiraceae > Lawsonibacter. Next base: position 12,605 of record JAHHSC010000032.1, read on the forward strand.
GGGGGTCATGGTATACTCCTCTCCTCATCAAACGAAACTTGCATTGGGGGTTCAAACGGTGCCGTGTTGAGTGAAAATTCACCTGAAACGACAACATAGTATATCATATTTAGCCAATAAAAGAAAGAAAAATAAAGAAGAAGCCGGGGAAAACCGGCAAGGCGCGAGGGAACCTGAAATCCTAAGAAAAGCTTAAAGATTACGTCCCCCCGGATATGGTACAATGGGGCTAGCAAAGGCGGACCATAAAGCAAAAGGCCGGAACGGCAGTCAACCTGCCGCCCGGCCTGGGGTTCAGCTTTTTTCCTGGAAAGACGCGCCGCAGCTCCGGCAGGTCACCGTAATGAGACCTTTGCCCCTGGGCACCCGCAGCTGCTGGCCGCAGTTGGGGCACTTGAAATAGCGGTGCTCCTTGTCCCGATGGATGTTTCGGCGCAGCCGATACCAGCGGATCACGGGGTCAACCCGACGCAAAAAACGGTAATTCTCCTCCCTGCGCTTGCTTAGGTTCCGGGAGAACATCCGAAACAGGGTGAGCCCCATCAGAAGCAGAGAGAGCAGGTAAAAAACCGACCAATGGGTGAAGCTGAACAGCAGGAAGCAGACCAGATAGGCACCCAGCATGGCCAGATTGAGTTGATCGCCGCCGTAGCGTCCGTACATCAGTCGCGCGAGAGCATTGCGGAACATAGAGGATTCCTCCCTTGGAAGATAGACAGGATTCATATGAAAAGGGAGGACATAGAGGACCTCCGACCTTCAAAATGAGAATAAAATAATGATAGTCCCTGCCTACCACCACGTCAAGGAGCCATTCGTAAACAAAATGTAAATTCATACCCGCGAAACCGGTAAAATCAGGGCGAGACAGGAAATAGCTTGCCATATTCGGCGAAAAGCGGTATACTTGCCCCAACTAGCCGGGCAAGGCCCGGGGAAAGCGAGGCCGCCCCATGAAGCGTATCGACAAGGAAAACTATTATTTGGACATCGCGGAGACCGTGCTGGAGCGGTCCACCTGTATGCGCCGGTGCTACGGTGCCATTATTGTTCAGAACGACGAGATCGTATCCACCGGCTATAACGGCGCGCCCCGTGGCCGCAAAAACTGCATTGACCTGGGCTACTGCACCCGGGAGGCCATGAAGGTACCCAGCGGACAGCGGTATGAGCTGTGCCGCTCGGTCCACGCCGAACAAAACGCAATTATCTCCGCCGCGCGGCGGGATACCCTGGGTGCCACCCTCTATCTGGTGGGCCGGGACTACGCCACCGGCGAACTGCTGCACGATGCCACCTCCTGCTCCATGTGCCGCCGGCTCATCATCAATGCGGGGATCGACCGGGTGGTGATCCGCAACACCGAGACGGACTACTCCGTGGTCCATGTGGAGGATTGGAT
>JAHHSC010000033.1 GCA_020025455.1 Lawsonibacter sp.
GGCCGGGCTGACACTCGACCTTAAACACGTTGCCAGGCATGGGGCTGTTCACAGCAGTCTCACCGGCAGCCGCAGCAGCAGGAGCGGCAACGGGAGCAGCAGGAGCAGCAACGGGAGCAGCAGCCGGGGCAGCAGCAGGAGCGGGAGCGGCGGCTACAGGGGAAACGTTGGTAATTTGGAAGGAGCCCATGGGATCGCCGGTTTCCTCGGCAATGGCAGCCATCAGCACGGCGACCAGCTCATCAGGGTCCTGAGCCGGCTCGGCGGGAGCCTTAGGAGCGGCAGCAGCAGGGGCGGCCTTCTTGGCAGGGGCAGTCTTAGCGGCACCAGTCTTGGCATCGATCATACCTACCACCTTGGAGATGACCATGATGACCAGGGCCAGGATGGCCAGCATCATGAACACCACCACCAAACCGGACAGGGCAATCAGAAGCGCATTGCCCCAGCCCAGCTCGGCAAACGTGATTCCAGCAAACATTTAATAAGTACCCCCTAATTAACCCAGGGTGACCAGCAGATCGTCGGTGTTGACAGCGGTACCGACGGTGGCGGAGATGGCCTTAACGGTACCGGCAGCAGGAGCGGTAACCTCGATCTCCATCTTCATGGCCTCCAGAACGACCAGCACGTCGCCAGCGTTGACGGACTGACCGACCGTGCACTCAACCTTAAACACGTTGCCGGGCATGGGGCTGTTCACAGCGGTCTCGCCGGCGGCCACGGCAGCAGGAGCGGCCTTAGGGGCGGCAGCGGGAGCGGGAGCCGCAACGGGGGCAGCGGCGGGAGCAGCAACAGGGGCGGCCACGGGAGCAGCCACAGGAGCGGCGGCGGGGGCAGCGGCACCGGTCTTCTCGACACTGACAGCGAAGACCTTGCCATTGACGGTGACGTTATAGTTCATAGCTTGATTTTCCCCTTTACAATATTTTATCCAGAGTTTGTTTTCCCTGCTAAACAGGGTTTTGGCGGTTTCGGTGTCTCCTGTCTGAAAAATACAAACAGGAAATCACCGAAATCGCCTAAAATTATACCATTTTCAGATAACAAATGTCAAGTTACCCGAGTTTGGGATATTCGCATTGTTGGCTGTCTTACAGCACATCACAGAACGCCTGGATAGCGGTGCTGGCCTGACCGAAGTCCCGCATCTGCTGGTCAACACCCAGCTTGATGTGAGGAATACCGGCATCGTCCAGAGCCTTCTTCAGGTAGGGATACTCCATCTCCTCGGGGTCGCAGAACTGCTGCATAAACAGCACCAGACCCTGAGCGCCGGAATCCTTGACCAGTTTGGCGACATGCTCTCCGCGGCGGTTCTCAGCGGACTTCTCGTCGTAGAGCAGGACCTCATAGTCCTGGTCGGCGAACTGCTGGGCCAGAGCCATCATGGGATCGCCGGTCTCAGCAGCATCGACACGGAACGCGCGGGACTCCTGAGCCACATCATCGGCGGCAATGGCGATCTTGTTGTCATCAAAAATCTGGAGCAGATTGGGGTTGTCGCAGACAATACCGGAGGTGACGACCTTCTTGCCCTTCCAATCACAGACAGGCAGAGCAGCCAGCTCGGCGTTCAGGGCCTCCAGCTTCTCGGAGAACACCTCGGGCTCCATAAACCAGGCAGAACGCAGAACGGCGGAGCGGTTCACCGCGGAAACCACATCACAGTGGTCGTTGGCCAGCTTCACGAAGTCACGGCGGGCCTTGCGGCTGCGGTTCATGACCTTGATGGCGCCGCGCAGATCGTCGTCGGTAATGGCCTTACCGGAGATCTTCTCCAGCTCAGCCTTTACGTGCATGTACTGATCGCAGGTGAACTGCAGGCCAAACGAGGGCTTGCGGTGCTGGGGGTGAGCCAGGAAGATGCAGGGCAGCTTGTCGCTCATAGCCACGCGGATGTTCTGGCTCATGGGGCGCAGCGTATCACAGATGGTAGGCGTGATGATGCCGTCCAGCTGATCCAGGGTGCCGTCCAGCAGCATCTCCAGTGCCAGCTGGGCAATGGTGCAATAGAAGGTAGCGCAGTACTCCTTAGCCGCGGAGATGGTCTTTTTGTTGCTGCCCCAGATGGTCATGGGGACCATACCGGCGGCAACTACCAGCTCCACAGGAGCGTAGTAGGGCAGCACGCCGATGACCTTCTTGCCCTGCTTCTTGTACTCGGTCAGGACACGGTAGGGGTGCTCGGAGTACTCCTTAAACTCGTTGAGCAAAACTTCGGTATTCATTTTGCCTCGGCCTCCTTATTTGCAATGTTAGCTTCCATAGCCTCGACCAGGCCCTGAACGCGGGTCTCATACTGGGCCTCATTGAAGTTACGGGGATCGGCCTGGTCACCGTCGAAGCCGGCACAGGGGATGTGCAGATCCTCGGTGAAGCGGCGCTGCATCTCGGCCATGTAGCCGGACCAGGGCTTGCAGGAACGGTTGTAGTGGACCAGCACGCCATCGACCTTATTGTCGCGGCAGATGCCCTCACGCCAATCAACGCCCTGCTCAATGCAGACGGAGTTGGGGGCCTTGTAGTAAGCGCGGCACATCTCGTCCATGTTGTTGTACACGAAACCGAACGCGGGGGCGTACACAACGGCGGTGACGTTGATGCCGTTCTTCTTCAGAGGCTTGAACAGGTTGGGCAGCTTGGGCCAGCAGGGGATGCCTTCGAACATAACACGGTACTTCTCGGGGAAGGCCAGGGTGCTGGTGCCGTTCTTGACATTCTCCTCCAGGTCCAGTGCCAGCTGCTCAAAGGCCTCGGCAGCGGCGACCTTACCACGGGCGGTGACAACGTCGGCCATGTGGTTAAAGAGATCGAAGCCGCTCATGGGGGCGGGCTTGTACTGCAGGTAGTCGCAGACCTTCAGCCAGGCCTTGGCGGTGCGGTTGGCGTTGGCGCAGGCCTGCTCGAACTTCTTCTCGTCGAACTTCTTGCCGGTCAGCTTCTCCAGCTGCTTGATGGCGTCGTCAAACTGAGCACGGACATAGGCCACGTTGGTGTCGGCAACCTCAACGTTGTTGTTGTAGGGAATGTCGATCATGATCAGAGGAATGTCGAGCATACGGGCGATGTTCTCATACCACTTGGTCATGCAGTTGCAGATGTTGTTGCAGCACAGCATGAAGTCAGGCTGAGGCATACGCATCTGCTTGTAGGGCTTGATCGCGTCCAGGCGGCGCTGCTTCTCGATGCCGTCGGGCAGGGCCTCGATCTCGTTGAGGTCGTCCAGAACAGTGAACGGCACCTGAGTCTTGGGGTCCTTCTTGGGCTTGCCGGTCTCGGGGTCAATGACCACATTGCCGTTCTCGTCCTTCAGCGGCTTGCCGCTGGCGGGGTCGATGATATACTCGCCGGTCTCGGGGTCGAACTTGCGGGAAGCGCGCTTGCCGGCGGCATAGGCCAGGCTGATGCGGGTGTAGCCGCAGATATCGTTGTCGTAGCCCAGTTCCTCGGCAGCCTTGCACATGATCTCGCCGTCACGGTTAGCGGCGATACCGGCAGCCTGGTTCTCGGGGTACATAACATTCAGATCAAAGGCCTCTGCCAGCTCGCAGGGGAACTTGGAGCTGGACCAGCCGACCAGTCGGCCTTCTTCATGGGCCTTACGGGCATCGGCGTAAACGTCATCGACAACCTTGCGCAGGGCCAGGACGCCGGGACTTACTTGTTTAGCCATTTTTGTTTCCTCCCTAACTTTGTTAGATAATCACAGCGCAGGGACAAATTCAGTCCTTGTGCTCCTTCTGGTACTTCTGATAAGCGAACAGGGCAGCACCCAGAGCGCCGTTGTACTGGGTCAAAGGAGAGGTGTGGATGATGCATCCGAGCTCCTCCTCCAGCGCATCGACAACGCCCTTGTTCTGTGCCACACCACCGGTCATAACGACCTGTTCACGGACGCCAACACGGTGGGCCAAACCGGCAACCCGGCTGGCAACCGAGTGGTGGATGCCGTTGATGATGTCGCACTTGGCGGTGTCCATAGACAGCTGGCTGATGACCTCGCTCTCGGCAAAAACGGTGCAGGTAGAGCTGATGGGCACATCTTTGGTGGACTGTGCCCCCAGATCACCCAGCTCATCCACCTTGACCTCCAGAACCCGGGCCATCACGTCCAGGAACCGGCCGGTACCGGCGGCGCACTTGTCGTTCATCACAAAGTTGGTCATCACACCGTTCTCGATCTGGAGGACCTTCACATCCTGGCCGCCGATATCGACCACAGTGTGGACCTCCGGGAAGAGGAACGCGGCGCCTTTCGCATGGCAGCTCAGCTCGCTCATCTGATTGTCAGCCAGCTCCAGCATGGAGTTGCGGCCGTAGCCCGTAGCCAGGACATAGTCCATCTCTTCACGGGTCTTGCCCGCATTCTCGAGTACCTCAGCGATGGCACGCTGGGGTCCGCTGGTGCCGGCACCCACCGATACCAGAGACTTGGCCACGATATCTTTGCCATCCGCCAGCATCACACACTTGGATGCAGTGGAACCGATGTCGATTCCCAGGGTATAAATGCTCATAGTTTGATTCTCCGTCACGAAAATATTGGGCCGGGCGGCGGCATACCGCCGCCCGGTTGTCTGTGCCTCTAAAAGAGCTTACTTCTGATAGAGGGTGTCGAAATCCTTGATGGTACGGGGCAGCAGCATCTGATGGAAGGGGCAGATGCTCTGGGGGTTCTGATAGCAGGCATCGGTAAAGGCCACCACGTAGTTGCGCATCATGGGCAGATCCACGATCTCGTCGACCAGACCGGCCTGAGCGCAGTACAGAGGCTTGGACTTCACATCATAGTCATCGATCAGGGCGTTCATCTTGTCGATGGTGGGCTGCAGATCCTTGCCGGCCTTCTGATCCTTGGCCAGACGGCCGGTGTACATGGCGTTGGCAGCGGTCTTGCCGTTCATGACATTGATCTCCGTTGCGGCAGTGCCCAGAGAGAAGGCGTTGTTGTCATTGCCCTGAGGACCACCCAGCACGTAGTGTGCAGCGGCGGTACCGTGGCGCAGCGTGATCTCCATCATGGGCAGGTCGGAGTTCTGGATGGAGTAAATCAGGGACTGGCCCAGACCCAGCAGCTCAGCGACCTCAGCGTCGTCGCCCACGTCGATACCGGTGGTATCCTGAATCCAAACCATGGGCAGACGGTCACGGGCGCACAGAGTAACGAACTCGTTCATCTTGATCAGGCCCTGGCGATACAGCTTGCCGCCTGCACCCATAGCCTGGCCGTACTTCTCCATCTTATACTCGGGGTAGTTGGGGAACACGCCCTGCTGGTTGGCAACAACACCCACCAGCAGACCATCGACCTTCGCCAGGCCGGTGATCATCTCGGGGCCGTAGCCCTTCTTGTACTCCATGAACTGGCTGCCGTCGAAAATACGGGCCAGAACGGAATACATATCGTAAGGACGGTTCTTGTTGTTCAGAACCAGGTCGTAAAGCTCCATGTCGGAAGCGGCAGGAGACTGGGGCGTATCCACACGGAAAAACTCCAGGTCGTAGCTGGGCAGCATGTCGACATACTTCTTGATGCCGGCAATGACGCCCTCCTGCTCGGTGTAGACCTCGCGGAAGAAGCCGGTCTGACCGAAGTGGATGGCCACGCTTCCGGGAGGATCGGCACGCAGGCCCTTGGTGGTCTCGATCTGAGCCAGAGCGGCCTCCATGTCAACGTGAGGCTTGGGGTTCATGCCGCCCACAATGCCGGCGCCGCCGACCGCCATGTTGGCCTTCTCGTGGGCCAGCAGGACCGTGGGAGAGATGGAGTGATAGCCGCCGCCGGCAGGGTTGGTGCCGTGGATGCCAACGATGACGGGAATTCCCATCTGGTTCAGCTCGGAGTTACGATAGAAGGGGGTGCCACCGCCGCGGCGGTTGGGGTAAACCTTCTCCTGCTTGTCCAGCTCGACACCGGCGCACTCCAGCAGATAGATCAGAGGGATACGCAGACGCTTGGCCGTATCGCTGCCGCGCAGCAGGTTATCCGCCTGGCCGGGGACCCAGGTACCGGCGTGCTTCTTGTTGTCGGAAGCAATGATGCAGCACCACTTGCCATTGACACGGCCCAGGCCCTTCACGATGGACGTAGTGCCGGTCTTGTTGTTTTCGGGGTTATACAGGCTGTTCAGGGGGCACCAGGTGCCGGGATCAACCAGCATAGAGATGCGCTGCATAGCAGTCAGCTGGCCCTTTGCGTTCATAGCCTCGTCGGCCTTACCGTTTTCCAGACCCTCAACAATGTGAGCGTGGATGTCGTCCTCAATGGCACGCAGCTCGGCCACGTTCTCAGCGTTAGGACGGACAGGCTTGCCTACAACGGGCATGTTCTGAAAATAACGGGGCATAGAATAGTTACCCAATGTTTGTTCCTCCTAATATAGATAATTAAAGCGTAGGGGCAATTAATCCTTCGGGACCTTGATAAAGGCCTGGCCGGGGTCAATTTCCTCGCGGATGATGCGGACGATCTCGGGAGAGGGGCCCTCAAACAGCTCGGCACGGGACACGTCGATCTCGAATCCGGTGTTGGCCTGGACCATCTCGGGAGAGGAGTTGGGATAGTAGTAGGCCAGGTACATGCGCTTGGTCTCCTCATCGAACTTCATGATGCCCAGATCGGTGACGACCATCTGAGGACCGCGGTTTCCGGGCAGGCCGACCTTCTCACGGCCGCCAGGGCCGTCCATCCAGCCGCAGGAGGTGATGTAGTCGATCTTCTCCATGAAGCGGCGCTTCTGATGCTGCATCATGATGATGGTGTTGCAGTAGGTGGCAATGCCGTTGGCACCGCCGGAACCAGTGAAGCGGGTAGTGGGCTTCACATAGTCGCCCTTGCCGTAGATGCAGGTGGAGTTCACGTTGCCATAGGGATCGATCTGAGCGCCGCCGATGAAGGCGATCAGACGGTCGGCATTGTGCAGCCACTCGTTGGCCTCAAAGCCGATGAAGCGGATGTTGGGCCACTGCACAGCACAGTGGGCCATAAAACGGTTGTCACCCACGGAACGGGGGACCTCCACAGGGGAGCAGTCCATCAGGCCGCTCTCGACAATGGGGTGGCAGCTGGGGCAGACGACGCGCTTAGCCAGAGAAGCGCCGATCAGGGGCAGGCCGGTACCGACAATAACGATCTGATTTTCCTTGATGTTCTTGGCGATGGCGTAAGCCTGCATCTCCTGCTTGGTGTACTTGCTGTAATCAGACATTTTTATTTACCTCCCACTTCTTAGTGTCTGGTGGAGTAACCCAGATGGGGCTCGTTCTTCAGACGCATCAGCTGAGCGCCGCCGATCAGGTCCAGCAGCTCCTCTTGATCCTTGACGCCGTAGACGTACTTCTGCAGGTAGTCCTTGAAGGTCTCGGGGACATGCACACCGGAGGCGGCGTCATCCGCAGCCTTCTTGGCCTTCTCATAGGCCTCGGCAGCCTTCGCGTCGTCGGGGTTCTTCTCCAGAGCCTTCTGAGCCTTGTCCGCAGCCTTGGCCAGAAGCTTCACAGCATCCTCGTCGTCCAGATACTTGGAGGCCTTATCGTACTCCTTCAGAGCATGGGAATCGTTGTCGTAATAGTTGTAGCACTGAGAGGGCCATGCACCATAGGGGCACCACACGACAGCATCGACGCACTCGCCGAAGATGCGGGTCAAAGTGGGATCACGGCGGATGTACTCATCGCTCACCAGCTCCTCGCATGTCACGATGACCTTACGGGCGGCAACAGCAATGTCAACATCGTGGAACTCGTCGCCCTCGATGATGCAGGTTCCGTCCGGAGAGGCCTTCTGCACGTGGATCACCGCAGTGTCCAGCTTGGGCACAGGGACAGCCACAACCTTCTCGCCGGGATTGAAGGGGTTTTCCACCTCGACGCACTTCAGGTCGTCAACCTTGTCCAACGTCTTGCGCTGCTCCTCGCTGATGCCCCAGTATTTCATCAGGCCGGAACCCTGCATCAGACGGACAGGCAGGAAAGGCAGGCCCAGAGAAGCGGCGTGCAGCTGCAGCATCAGGACGTCCTGAGAGTAGTCCTCATAGATCAGCTCGCCCTTCTCGATGGCGGCACGGAACCGACGGGACACGTTGGTATAGCCGGAGTTGGCGGTGTAGCAGTTGATGTAAGCCTTCACGCGGCCCTCGCCGATCATCATATCCCAGTCGCCGCCGGCAGGACCGGCCCAGACAGTAAAGTCTTTCTGGCCCTGACGCAGGATCTCGGAAACTGCGGCATAGGGCTTACGGTTGGTGGTAAATCCGCCAAAGCAGATGCAGTCTCCGCTCTCGACGAATTTTGCCACGGCGTCATGCAAGGAATACACTTTGTTCATGGTAAAACCCCCATTACAAATGTTTTTTGTTTTGTGCTTCTTGCTGATTTTTTGATATAGCTGTGCGCTCTTTATCGGATACCATTCTAACATAAGATTATGGAACGGTCTACCTCCTATTTGAGCAAAAAGTTTGCATATCTTCTCCTGCCATGCTATAATCAAGGCAGATATCGTGGGGAAACCCCACAATACCGCTTCGGCATATTCCCGAAGCTGGAAAGAGGATACAGAATGAATAATGTCGAATTTCATTTACAGCTCAACCATAACGATACCTGGAATATGAGCAGGCTTCATTTCCACGATCATTACGAGCTGCTTCTCCCCCTGACCAGTCCGGGCAACATCTTTGTCAACGATCAGGTCTATCCGCTGCGCAGAGGTACGCTCTATTTAATCGGAGAGAACACCCTCCACCGCACCATGGCCACCGGGTTTCACGCCCGGTATGTGCTGCACATCAGCCGCAAGGCGCTCACCGAGCTGTCTACCGCCCAGACCGATTTCACGCAGCTTGCCCAGGACAGCTTCCGCCGTGCCGCCCTAAACGGCGAGCAGATGACAGAGCTGATCGAGCTGTTCCAGGCTTTGGAGCGCAACAAAAACGACGGTTCCTTTGGCAGCGATGTGCGCCAGACCGTGGCTCTGCTCAACTTATTGCTGTGTGTCGCTCCCACGCTGAGCGCCGCGACCGCCGGTGAGTCCATCCACAACAAGGACTTTCTGCGTGTGGCTCCCATTCTCGATTATATCCGGGATAACCTCTCCGAGCCGTTGTCTCTGGATCAGATCGCCAGCCAATTCTATATCAGCAAGCACTACCTGTGCCGCATTTTTAAGTCGGCCACCGGGTTCTCCGTGATGGAGTACATCATCTACAGCCGGGTGCTCCGGGCGCGTCAGCTGCTTCAGGACGGTGTCAGTGTCCAGCAGGCCGGTGAGATGTCCGGCTTCTCTGATAACTCCCACTTCATCCGCACCTTTGGTCATCTGACCGGTCTGACCCCCGGCAAGTACGCCAGAGAGTACCAGTCCGGTGACCAGGTATTACTTCAGCCCAACTTGAAGGGGTAACTGCCCCGGTTGAATCGGTCAACATATGCACATTGGGTCTGCACCTGACCCAGCCCGTATCATCCATCTGAACGTAAAAAAGAGACGCACTGTGTGCGTCTCTTTTTTATCAATCTCTGGGTCTGCGGTAAAAATTGCCCATCAGCTTTTCCGTGCGCAGCACGTTGACAAAGGCGTTGGCATCAACCTGCTTTACGTCACGAACCAGACGACGGATCTGACTGTTCTCTACCACAGAGTAGATCATCACGCAGGGCGTACCGTTGTAAAGACCGATCCCGTCAATGAGGGTGGCGGTGTGACGGGTGGTCTGAATCTGCTCGCAGACCTCCTCTGCCCGATCCCGGCTGGTAACGATAAACAGGGTGGCTCGCTTTCCGGCAGGGTCCAGCAGCCGAATGACCTGAGTCGTGCAGAACTGGAAGATAATGGAGTAAAGGGCACGGTCCCAGCCGAACAGGTAACCGGCGATGCCCAGAATCACCACATTGCCGCCCAGAATGTAGTTCCATGCGTCGATGTTCTTCCGCTCAGATAGGGCGATTGCGATGAAGTCCGTGCCGCCGGAGGTGACCCGGACGCGCAGGTAAGCACTGACCGCAAGGCCGTTGACCAATCCGCCAAATACTGCGATCAGCAGGATGTCCTCCGTAATCGGGAGGGCGGGCACCACATCGGTCAGCACGCTGGTACACAGGATCGCCAGACAGGAGTAGATGGTAAACTTCTTGCCAATGAGCTTATAGCTGATGGTGGCAGGAATGGCGTTTAGCAGCAGGTTTATCGGGCCGAAGGGCACCTCCACCCCGCCATACTCCAGTGCACAGCGCTGAATCAGACGGGTGATACCGGTGAAGCCCCCGGGAAACAGGTCACCCGCCTGCACAAAGCTCTTTAAATTCAGCGCCATGACAGTAGACGCCAGCACGACTACCACCAGCCGTACCAAATCGTCCAGTCTAGGGTGCCGGTCCTGCCAGAGGGCACGGCGTTGGTTCGAAAGCATAGTTCCTCCTTTTCGCGTCAGGCAGAGGTCATTTACGCAACGTCAGCCAGGACATCCAGGTTCTTCATAAAGTACTCCACGCCGGAGTAGATGGTGGTCAGCACAATAACAGCCACGCAGATGTGATTGAGAACGGTGGGGATCGGCAGGAGCATCAGAATAATACAGACCATCGTGGATGCGGTCTTTACCTTGCCCGACCAGCCGGCAGCAATGACGCGGCCCTTGTCAGCCGCCACCATGCGCAGGCCGCTGACGCCAAACTCACGGACAATGACCACCAGCAGGGCCCAGGCGGGCATCTGGCCCACCTCCACAAACCACAAAAGCGCGGCGGTAACCAGGCATTTGTCTGCCAGAGGGTCCATAAACTTGCCGAAATCGGTGATCTGGTTGTAGTGACGGGCGATGTAGCCGTCCAGAGTGTCTGTGAGGCTGGCCACAGCAAAGATGGCCAGCGCCCAATAGTTGGCGTAGGGCACGTTCAGATAAAGAACCAACAGGAAAGCCGGGATCATCAGTACGCGCAGGATTGTCAGCTTGTTTGCCGTATTCATAGGTTTATGCGCTCCTTTTCATTTCCAATCTTGGAAGGTCCGGGACGGCCCGGGCCGCTCCGCTTATTCCTCGATCTCACCAATGAGGTCGCCGTCGGAAGTCTCCACGATTCTGACATTCACAAACGTACCAGCGGGCACCAGGCCAGCGGCGGTAAAGAGCACACGGCCGTCGATGTCCACCGAGTCGGCATAGGTCCGTCCCACATAGCAGCCCTCCGTGCTGTCGAAGCCCTCGCAGAGGACCTCCATCACGGTACCCAGGCGCTCCTCGTTGTAGGCGTCCATGATCCGGGACTGGAGATCCACCACCAGCTCCACACGGCGCTGGGCCACGTCGGGGTCCACCTGGTTCTCCATCTTAGCAGCCAGGGTGCCCTCTTCCGGAGAGAACTGGAACACGCCGGCGCGCTGGATGCGCTGTTCCTCTAGGAACTGGCACAGCTCCTCAAACTCCTTCTCCCCCTCGCCGGGCAGGCCGCAGATAAGGGAGGTCCGGATCACCACGTCGGGCATGGCGGCGCGCAGCTTGGCAAAGAGATCGATGATCTCCTGCTTGGTGCTGCGGCGGTGCATGGCCTTCAGAATGTCGTCGTTACAGTGCTGGATGGGAATGTCCAGGTAGTGAAGCACCTTGTGCTGATGGGCGATGGTCTCAATCAGCTCATCGGTCACCGCCTCGGGGTACAGATAGTGCAGGCGAATCCAGTGGAAGGGAAGCTTGCACAGCTCATCCAGCAGCTTGGCCAGCGTGGTCCCGTCCTTCAGATCCTCGCCATAGCGCGTGATGTCCTGGGCAATAACGATCAGCTCCTGAACCCCGGAATCAGCCAGCTTCTTGGCCTCAGCCAACAGAGACTCCATGGTGCGGCTGCGGTAGCGGCCGCGCAGCTTGGGGATGATGCAGAAGGCACAGCCGTTGCTACAGCCTTCGGCGATCTTCAGATAGGCGGTGTAGGGCGGCGTGGTGACCATCCGCTCGCCATCCTCGAAGGTATGGTGAATATTGCCGAAGTGCTCGGCCTTCTCCCCTGCCATCAGCTCCTCAATGGCCTCCACCACATCGGTGTAGCTGCCGGTACCCAGCATACCATCGGCCTCGGGCAGTTCGGCACGAATGTCGTCTGAGTAGCGCTGGGTAAGGCAGCCGGTGACCAGCAGCTTTTTCAGCTTGCCCTGGGTCTTAAGCTGGCCCAGTTCAATGATATGCTCGATGGCCTCGCTCTTTGCAGACTCAATGAAGCCGCAGGTATTCAGAACCGCCACATCGGCGCCCTCGGGCTCGCCGGTGACCTCATAGCCCGCCTTGCGGCACAGGGCCATCATCTGCTCGGTATTCACCAGGTTCTTGGCACAGCCAAGGGATATGAACGCAACTTTGTATGCCATAGTATCCTCCCATACTGAAACGTTTACTCGGTCCAGCCGCACTCCTCTAAATCGGCCTGGTAGCGGCGCAGCGCGTCGTTGATATCGGACCAGTTGAAGCCCCGCCGCACCAGAGCAGCAGAGATCTTTTGCATTTGCTTCTGATCTGGCTGCCCACCGGCCAGTTTTTTCCGCAGGAACGCATCAATGGCCGGGGCGGGGTCCGCGGTCTCCTCCAGCGCACGGTCCCACAGCTCCCTTGGGATTCCGCGGCGGTAGAGCTCATCCCGCAGTTTTTTCTCACCAAAGCCCTTGTTGCCGTAGTGGCGGACAATCAGGGCGGCGTAGCTCTCATCGTTGAGGTAGCCCAGCTCCTCCATCCGGTCACAGATGGCGGCGGCTTCCTCCTCATTTGCCCCCCACTGGTCCAGCTTCCGCTCCAGCTCCCTTCGGGATTGGGGTTTTCGGCTCAGAAGGGATAGCGCTTTTTCCTTTAGATTGCCCCGTCGGGCGGATGCCAGCAGGTGTTCCGTCTCCTCTTCGGTGAGTTTCTTTCCGGTGTAGAGGGCAAAGCCCACCACCTCACTCTCCCCCACCCGCAGGATGGTGCCATCCTCCAGGCAGACCAGAAACCGGCCGCTCACACGCTGAGAGGGCTTCAGCTCCTGAATGACCATATCAGGTTAGCGCTCCGTGGATTCGCCGCTGTCCTCAAAATCATCAGCAGACACATCCACCGCCCGGCCGGCGGCCTTGGCCGCGATCTGGGACTGCTTGCTCATAAGCTGGAAGGCATTGGCCCGGATCTTGGCCTCGATCTCAGCCGCCAGCTCAGGATTGTCTTTCAGGAACTGCTTCACTGCGTCCCTGCCCTGGCCCAGTCGGGTTTCCCCCATCGAGAACCAGGAGCCGGACTTCTGGAAGATATCCAGCTTGACGGCCAAATCCACCAGCTCACCCCACTTGGAGATGCCCTCGCCGTAGAGGATATCGAACTCAGCCTCACGGAAGGGAGGGGCCACCTTGTTCTTGACGATCTTGGCTCTGGTGCGGTTGCCGATGATCTCGGTGCCGGACTTCAGAGACTCAATGCGGCGCACGTCGATTCGCACGGAGGAATAGAACTTCAGGGCCCGGCCGCCGGTGGTGACTTCGGGGTTGCCGTACATGACGCCCACCTTCTCACGCAGCTGGTTGATGAAGATGACAATGCAGTTTGTCTTGGCAATGGAACCGGCCAGCTTACGGAGGGCCTGGCTCATCAGGCGGGCCAGCAAGCCCACATGGCTGTCGCCCATGTCGCCCTCGATTTCCGCTCTGGGGGTCAGCGCGGCCACGGAGTCCACCACCACCACGTCGATGGCGCCGGAGCGGACCAGTGCCTCACAGATCTCCAGACCCTGCTCACCGGTGTCGGGCTGGGAAATCAGCATCGAGTCAATGTCCACGCCCAGTGCGCGGGCATAACCGGGGTCAAGGGCATGCTCGGCATCAATAAAGGCCACCTCGCCGCCGCGCTTTTGGGCCTCTGCCACAATATGCAGGGCCAGCGTGGTCTTACCGGAGGACTCGGGGC
>JAHHSC010000034.1 GCA_020025455.1 Lawsonibacter sp.
GCTTTTTGTGCCTGAAGGGATGGCAGATATGCACTGCATCCCTGCATTTGAACGGTTGCGGCGGGGCGCGGTCGGAGCAGACATGCCGCTACAGGAAGGGGCGCAGCTCCAGCGTGAGCCGATCCTCCAGCGCGATGAGCCGCTTGGCGATGTCTTTTGAGCGCTCATCGGCGGCCTTATACTGATTTAAATAGCGGCTGAGCGACGAGGTCCCCTTGCTGCAGCCGTCGATCATCAGCTGGGCGATGGTGCCATCCGACGGATGCATCGCCAGCTTACACTCCGTTGTCATCCGGGCCATCCCCCGTACCATGGGGCCCAGACGTGTCCCTCGGTCGTGGTATTGGTCCAGCATCCTCTGGATCTCATGTGCCAGCTTCCGGTGCTTGATGCCGCAGCGGTACAGGGATCGGTGCAGCTTTGGGTCCTCAACCCGGTCCAGCACCTCCCGGATGGATGAGGTGCCCATTTTGATGCCGGCGTCGCACTGACGCAGCAGCTTAATGGTGTCGTCTTGGATCATGTTCCCGTGCCTCCTGATCGGTTGGTACCGGTAGTATGTCCGCCTCGCCACAAAATAGAGCCAAGTCTCCCAAAAAATAAAATGACGGGCGCATTGCACCGCAATACGCCCGTTTTTATGCTTACAGCTCCTCCCGCGAGGCGCGGTAGAACTCGAACCGGAAGTTCTGCTTCGCCTCCGGGTACTTGTCCCGGTCCACTGGGCTGAGGAACATATCCAGCGGCCGGCAGAAGAGCCCCTTAGACCCGTAGAGGGCTTCATATACCACAAGCTCCTCCATGGTCTCGCTGTGGCGGGCCACGCCCACAATTTTATAAAGGTAGCGGAGTGGGTCCGGGCTGTCTGTCATTTCCCGCTTGAAGTGGGACACGATGGTGCCGGGCGCCAGGAGCCGGGCGGTGCGTTCGTCTGCTGTCATGCTGGAAGCCTCCTTTGGAATTTTATTCAGTATACCATGGAAAAACCGGTTCTGCCAGCCCCGGTTTGTGTGGCAGTCTGCCGAAAAGGGGTTGACAAAAAAGCAATATTAAGGAATTATTAAATAATGTATGCCGAAATGGCTGGTATAATAGGGAATTGAATCAGAGAATGTATCCGTATCGATGAGGAAAGGAACTATGAAAACCAAAGAGTCCATTGTCAAAAAATACTGTATTGTGTTGCTGGTGCTGCTGCTTGCCGCCGCAGCGCTGTTTTTGCTGTCCGGCTGGCGGGCAGGCCATTTTGACTCGGTGGATACCATGCGGGAGTATATTTCCGGCTTTGGACTGCTTGGGCCGGTCATACTGGCACTCATTCAGGCACTTCAGGTGGTGGTGCCGGTGATCCCCGGCTTTGTGGGCTGTTTGGCCGGCTCCGGCCTGTTCGGTGCCTGGGGCAGCTTTTTCTGCAACTACATCGGCATCTGTCTCGGCTCTCTCATCGCCTTTCTGCTGGCGCGCCATTACGGGATGCAGCTGGTCCGGCTCATGTTTTCCGAGGCGAAATATGAGCGGTACATTGGTTGGCTGGCCAACCGAAAAAGTTTTATTCTGGTGCTGTGGCTGTCCATCCTGCTGCCCCTGGCCCCGGATGACTTTTTGTGCTACTTCTCCGGTCTGACCGGTATGTCGTTCCGCAAATTCACCTGGATCATTCTGCTGGCTAAGCCGTGGATCATTCTGGCCTACTGCTTCTTTTTTGAAAAACTGTTTTAGGAGGCACTTTTATGCTCGGATACTATAACTATACCGTGGTCCTCACCTATGTGGGGATGCTCTCTTCCTTCTTAGGGATCACGCTGGCCATGGGCGGCAATTTGGGGGCCGCTCTGCTGTGTCTGATGTTCTCCGGCTTCTGCGACATGTTCGACGGCAAGGTGGCCTCTACCATGGAGCGCACCCCCGCTCAGAAGCGGTTCGGCATCCAAATCGACTCGCTCAGCGACCTGATCTGCTTTGGTGTTCTGCCCTCCGTTATTGTCTTTCAGCTCAATCCAGCCAACAAACTGACCGGACTCATCTCCAGCATCTATCTGCTGTGCGCCCTGATCCGCCTTGCCTACTTCAACGTGGACGAGGAGGAGCGCCAGAGCCAGACCCAGGAGGCCCGCAGCGTCTACAAGGGTCTGCCCGTCACAACCGCCGCCCTCATCCTGCCCGGCCTGTTCTGTCTGCACGGTCTGGTCCAGCAGATGAAGCTGGAGCTGCTGGGTCCTGTCCTGCTCGTGTGCATGGGCCTTGCCTTTCTGACCCCGTTCCACCTGAAAAAGCCTGGGAATCTGGGGAAGGTTGTCCTGGTCGTGGCAGGCGTGGCGGAGCTGCTGCTCCTGACTGTGGGAGCGGGTGTCTGATGGAAGCGAAAAGCAGCGCCCCGGTCCGGTTCCTCTACGGCACAGCCGTGGGCCGCACCCTGCTAAACGGAATTCAGAAGTTTGGTCTGGACAAATTGGCCGTGAAGTTTTTGTGTTCGCCTGTGTCCAGACACATCATCCCCTCCTACATCAAAAAACACCACATCCCCATGGACGAATATGTGCCGGAGGAGTACCGCACCTTTCGGGACTTTTTCATCCGGGAGAAGATCGAACATTCGGTGGATCTGGACCCAAGCCACCTGGTAAGTCCCTGCGACGGCTGGCTCAGTGTCTACCCGGTTGCGGAGAACAGCAGCTTTGCCATCAAGGGCTCCCACTACCGACTGTGCGACCTGCTGCAAGACCCGCTGCTGGGCAAACGATACCGCGGCGGTCTGCTGCTGGTGTTCCGGCTGTGCGCCTCCGACTACCACCACTACTGCTTTGTGGACGACGGGCAGCTCACCCGGAGCCACTTCATCGAAGGGGAGCTGCACAGTGTGCAGCCCATCGCCTGTGAGACGTACCCGGTGTATACCCTGAATCGGCGGGCCTGGAGCCTTTTGGAGACGGAGCACTTCGGTCCCATCGTCCAGACCGAGATCGGCGCTCTGGTGGTGGGCGGCATCGTCAACCGGAATGTCACCACGTTCCGGCGCGGGGAGGAGAAGGGCCGCTTTGAGCTGTCCGGCTCCACCATCACCCTGCTGCTGGAGAAGGACCGGGTGGAGCTGCTGCCCGCGATCCAGGACGTACTGGACCAGGGCGGAGAGGCCCGCGTGAAGCTGGGTATGCACGTAGGTACCCGGATTGATAAGGAGTAAGAGCCTGTGCTGAACAAAACGCAACGAACGCTGGAACGCATCCTGCCGCGCTATGCCTGGCTGCCCCTGCTGGTGACCCTTGCCTGGAACAGCGTGGCCTACTACGGCTCCCGCCTCATCACCCAGGGCTGGCCCCACCATCTGGTGGAGCTGCCCTTGGATCAGGCGATCCCCTTCGTCCCCTGGACGGTGTCCATCTACTATGCCTCGTTCGTATTCTGGGTGGTCAACTATATCCTCTGCGCCCGTCTAAGCAAAGAGCGGGCCTACCGCTTCCTCAGCGCGGACCTGTTGGCCAAGACCGTCTGTCTGGTCTGCTTTGTGGCCTTCCCCACCACCAATATCCGCCCCGTGGTGGGCGACACCGGCTTCTGGAATGGCGTCATGCGGATGCTCTATGAAATCGACGCGGCGGACAACCTGTTCCCCTCCATCCACTGTCTCACCAGCTGGTTTTGCTACATCGGCCTGCGGGATGTGGAAACGATCCCCCGCTGGTATCGGACTTGTTCCTTCTGGATGGCTGTGGCCGTGTTTATCTCCACCCTGACCACAAAACAGCACGTCATTGTGGACGTGATCGGCGGTGTGGCCCTGGCCTCCGGCTGCTACTGGCTGGCCGGACGGACCAAAATGCCCCTCTACTACGGCAGGGTCTTTGATGCGCTGGGCGGTATCTTCAAAAAATAAACACACGCGTCTGCCCTCCGGTCGGAGGGCAGACGCGTGTTTCTGTATCAAATCGTAATGGGAGCGGGGGATTGCTTTACCGCTTCAGGCTCTCGGCCCAGGCGGAGTACTTGGCCACCTTGGCATCGCACTCAGCCTGGTCGGTGCCGTTGGCCAGGATGTACACCTTGACCTTGGGCTCGGTGCCGGAGGGGCGGACAATGAGGCTGGTTCCGTCTGCCATCTCGTAGCGCAGCACGTTGGAGCCGCTCAGCTCCATGGTGGATTTGGCACCGGTGTCCACATCCACCACGCTGCCGTCCTGATAGTCCTTCTGCTGCTTCACGGCCACGCCGGCGATCTCGGTGGGGGCGTTGGCACGCAGATCGGCCATAAGGGCAGCCATCTTCTTCAGCCCGTCCAGACCGGGCATGACCAGGTTCAGGGTTTTCTCTGCGTAGTAGCCGTACTTCTTGTAGAGGGCCTGCAACGCATCATAGAGGGTCATGCCCTGGTCGAAGTACCAGGCGGCCATCTCGGTGAGCAGCAGGGCGGCCGTGACGGCGTCCTTGTCGCGGACATAGTTGCCCAGCATATAGCCGTAGGACTCCTCGTAGGAGAAGATCACGTTGCCCTCGCCGGCGGCCTCCAGCTGGTCCTTCTTCTGGGCCAGGAACTTAAAGCCGGTGAAGGTGTCGTAACAGGTAAGGCCGTTGACCTCGGCCACCTTGCGGGCCATCTCGGTGGTGACGATGGTTTTCAGCGCCACGGGCTTTTCCGGCATGGTGCCCGCGCGCGTTCTGGCGCCAATCAGGTAGTCCAGCAGCAGCACGCCGGTCTGGTTGCCGGTGAGCACCTTGAACTCCCCATTGCCGGTGTTGACCATGATGCCCACCCGGTCGGCGTCGGGGTCGGAGCCCAGAATGAAGTCGGCGCCCTCCGCCTTGGCCAGATCCACAGCCAGGTAGAAGCCCTCGGGGTTTTCAGGGTTGGGGGAGACGACGGTGGAGAAGTTGCCGTCCACCACCATCTGCTTGGGCTCGCAGATGAGGTGCTTCAGCCCCAGACGCTTGAGCACCTCGGGGATGAGCTTGTAGCCGGTGCCGTGGAAGGGGGTGTAGACCATCTTGAACCGGTCGGCCACCTTCTCCACCACGGCCTTGTCGTTGACCTGGGCCATCACGTTGGCCAGGAACTTCTCGTCGGTCTCAGCGCCCATGAGGACGATCTTGCCGGACTTCACGGCCTCGTCGTAGTCACAGGTCTTGACGCAGGCGAACACGTCCAGCTCCTTCATCTTCTTGGCCACCTGATCGGCGTGCTTGGGGGGCAGCTGGGCGCCGTCCTGCCAGTACACCTTGTAGCCGTTGTACTCCTTGGGGTTGTGGCTGGCGGTGATGTTGATGCCGGCGATGCAGCCGTACTCACGCACCGCAAAGCTCAGCTCGGGGGTCGGGCGCAGGGACTCGAACAGGCGGACGGGGATGCCGTTGGCGGCCATGACGCAGGCGGCCTCACGGGCAAACACATCGGAGTTGTTGCGGCAGTCGAAGCAGATGGCAATGCCCCGGGCAACGGCCTCAGGGCCTTCCTCCAAAATCACCTGGGCAAACGCCTGGGTGGCATGGCGGATCACATGGACATTCATGCGGTAAAGACCCACACCCATGGTGCCGCGCAGACCTGCGGTGCCGAACGCCAGCTGGTCAAAAAAGCGGGATTCGACCTCCTTATCGTCCGTTCGGATGGCCTCCAGTTCGGCTTTCTCCGCCTCGGACAGGGCGGGGCTGGCCAGCCAGGCCTCATAAGTATCACGGTAGGACATAGAAAAGGAACCTCCTTCATCGTATGGTATGGTGAATCTGCCCATAGTATAGCACAGCTAGAGGGGGAATTCTAGCTTATTTTGTGGGAAAACCGCCAGTGCAGCCATATCCGCTGGCATGGGAGCGAAGAAATTCAGTTCCTGCCCGGTGATGGGGTGGCGGATGGTCAATTGGGCGGAGTGGAGCGCGGGACGGGCAATCCGTTCCCGGTCCTCCTGCCCGTAGAGAAAATCCCCGGTCAGCGGGTGCCCCAGGTAGGCCATGTGGACCCGGATCTGGTGGGTGCGGCCCGTCTCCAGCTCCAGCCGGACCAGGGACCGCCCGTCCTGGGTGGACAGAAGCCGGTAGTGTGTCCGGGCCTCTTTGCCGTCGGGGCGGACCATCTGCTCCACCAGCGAGTCGGGCTTTGGCCCGATGGGGGCATCGATGGTCCCGTGGTCGGGGGCAAGCACCCCCTCACACACGGCCAGATAGACCCGTTTGAAGTCGGACGTGTGGAGCTGGCGCTTGAGCACCTCCTGGGCATGGGGGTGCTTTGCCGTCACCATCAGGCCGGAGGTCCCCCGGTCCAGCCGATGGACCGGGTGGAAGTCGGCCTCTACCCCGGACTTATCGTAATAATCCAGAATAAAATTACCAATTGTATCGGAAAAGTGGCCTGGACCGGGGTGGACGGTGACACCGGGAGCCTTATTCAGCACCAGAATATCCCCGTCCTCATAGACAATATCCAGCGGGCCCGGGGCGGGCTGGATGCCGCTGCGGCGCTCCGGGTCGCTGAGCCGGACGGATAACCGCTGCCCTTCTGTGGGCCGGTAACGGGTGTTCACCCGCTGTCCGTCCACCAAAATGCCATCTGACAGCCACTTGATCCGGCGAACCACCGTGCCCGAAAGCCCCAGGTGTTTTCTCAGCAGGGTGCCCACCTCGACCCCGGCAAGTCCGTCCGTGATGGGCAGCTCCAGGCGGCGCACGGCTCGATCCTCCATTGGTCCCTCTCCTCTCGTCGGTCGTTTCTTTGAGTATACCGACCTGGGGCACAGCCGTCAACGATATAAATTTACAAACCGGCCGGGAGCAGGTATAATAAGCATACTATGTTCGTATGCCCATCACAAGAAAGTGAGGAAATTCCCCGTGTTTGGAACGAAAACGAAAGCCGGAGGCAAGGCCGGTGAGGACCGGCAGAAGCTGGGGCTCTATATCCATATCCCGTTTTGCCGCAGCAAATGCGACTACTGCGACTTCTATTCTCTGGCGGGGCGGGAGTCCCGCATGGACGACTATCAAAAGGCCCTGCTCATCCATTTGAAGGAGACGGCCCCCCAGGCAGAGCACTGCCGGGTGGACACCATCTACTTTGGCGGGGGCACCCCCAGCTACTACGGAGAAAAGCGACTGCGGGAGCTGCTGGCCGCCATCCGAAAACGCTTCCATGTGGAACCGGACGCGGAGATCACCCTGGAGGCCAACCCGGACAGCGTGGACTTCAAAATGCTCCGCAAGCTCCGTAAGGCCGGTTTCAACCGGCTGTCCATGGGGATGCAGTCTGCCTGTCCCGCCGAATTGCAGGCCATCCATCGGCCGCACACCGCCGAACAGGCGGCCGAAGCCGTGGCGGCGGCTCGGAAGGCCAAACTTGAAAATCTGTCTCTGGACCTCATCTACGGCCTGCCCGGTCAGACCATGGACAGCTGGCGGGATACGGTGGAGACCGCGCTGTCCCTGGAGCCGGAGCACCTGAGCTGCTACGGTCTGAAGGTGGAGGAGGGCACGCCCCTTGCCGCCCGTGTGGCCGCAGGCGAGGTGCTCCCAGACGATGACACCCAGGCCGACCTCTATCTGTGGACGGTGGAGCGGCTGAAGCAGGCTGGCTTTGCTCAGTACGAGATCTCCAACTTCGCAAAACCCGGTCGGGAGTCCCGGCACAACCTGCGCTATTGGCTTACCCAGCCCTATATCGGCTTTGGTCCGGGGGCGCACTCCGACTTCGGCGGGCGGCGGTTCTCCATTGCCCGCGATCTGGACGGCTATATCAACGGCCTGCTGGAGGGAGGGCGCATCATCGACAGCAATGACCTCATCACCCCCCGGGAGCGGGGCAGCGAGTACCTGATGCTCCGTCTGCGCACCACCCTGGGCGTGGACGAGTGGGAGTACCGCCGGGACTACCATATGGACTTCGCCCCCATCCGGGCGCGGCTGGTGGAATTCCAGACCTATGGCTGGGCGGAGCAGGGCGAAAACGGCCGCTGGCACCTGACCCCCAAGGGCTTTCTGGTGTCCAACCAGCTCATCGGCGATCTGCTGGAGCGACAGGAGGCCGCCAGTTTCAAAGATCTGCTCCCAGACGCAGGTCGAAAAGCAGAAAAACCGGACAAAATTGATTGAGAAGTTTGCGGCAACGCACGAAGGCCCCTTCCAAATGGGAGGAGCCTTCGTATTTTCTAACAATTTCCGTTGTTTGGTGCAAAATTAGTTGCGAGTTGCTTATACTAGTGGTATAATGTATGCGGTTTATTATGTGAAAATCAGAGACTGGCTGGGCTTACCTGCCCCCGGTCTTTCCTTATGATATTATAAGTAGTTTCACAGACTGCTTTTCGACCCGAACCAATTTGTTTATGGCTCAAAGAAGGTGCATCAATTGACGAAATATCTTATTAAAGGCGGCAACCGCCTGCATGGCACGATTGAAATCAGCGGTGCAAAGAACGCCGCTGTTGCGATTCTCCCCGCCGCTCTGCTGGTGGACGGCATCTGCCGCATTGAAAATATTCCCCAAATCAGCGACGTGACCCTCATCCTCCAAATTCTTCAGGAGCTGGGTGCCGAGGTCCGCACCATCAGCCGTACCACGGTGGAGGTGGATTGTACCCGTGTCCGCAACCGTCAGGTCCCCTACGAGCTGGCCCGCAAGATCCGCGCCAGCTACTACCTGGTGGGTGCCCTGCTGGGCCGGTTCGGCTGGGCCGAGGTGCCCCTGCCCGGCGGCTGTGATCTGGGCGGACGCCCCATCGACCAGCACATCAAGGGCTTTGTGGCCATGGGTGCCGAGGTGGATGTGCGAAACGGTCTGATCTGCGCGAAGGTCCCCGGCGGACGGCTCCAGGGCGGCCAGGTCTATTTGGACATGGTCTCCGTGGGCGCTACCATGAACATCATGCTGGCCGCCGTTCTGGCGGAGGGCCTCACCGTCATTGAAAATGCCGCCAAGGAGCCGCATATCGTGGACCTGGCCAACTTTTTAAACTCCATGGGCGCCGACATCATGGGTGCCGGCACCGATGTCATTAAGGTCCGCGGCGTGGAGCGCCTGCGCGGGGGCAGCTACTCCATTATTCCCGACCAGATCGAGGCCGGTACCTACATGGCGGCCGTTGCCGCGGCCGGCGGCGAAGTTCTCATCCAGAACGTGATCCCCAAGCACCTGGACTGCATCACCGCCAAGCTGCTGGAGATGGGTGTGGATGTGGAAGAGCGGGACGATGCCGTGATGGTCCGCCGCAATGGGCCCATCAGCCGCACCAACATAAAGACCATGCCCTATCCGGGCTTCCCCACCGATATGCAGCCCCAGATCGCCGCTGTTTTGTGTCTGGCTCAGGGTACCAGCGTCGTGACCGAGGGCGTCTGGGACAACCGCTATCGCTATGTGGATGAGTTCCGCCGCATGGGTGCCAGCATCCAGGTGGACGGCAAAGTGGCAGTCATCGAGGGTGTGGAGACTATGACCGGCGCCCCTGTCCATGCCTGTGACCTGCGGGCCGGTGCCGCTATGGTCATTGCCGGTTTGGCCGCCAAGGGCGTGACCGAGATCGACTCGGTCCACCACATCGAGCGCGGCTATGAATGTCTGGTGGAAAAGCTGGCCGCCGTGGGGGCCGACATCAAGGTCATTGAAGTCCCCGACGAGGAGGCCGCCAAGCCTCAGGTGGGTTAACGAGATACAACGAAATACCGCGCGGGTGCAGCGGGGACGCTGCCCGCGCGGTATCTTTGTACGGCTGTAAGTAAGGAGAGAAACCACAGTGCTGACCGTCACCACTCTGGCCAGCGGGTCCAGCGGCAATGCCGCCCTGGTGTCCTGCGGCCAAACTCATATTCTGCTGGACGCGGGCGTATCTGCCCGGCGGCTCACCAACGGCATGAAGGCGCTGGGCGTGGACCCGGCGGACCTGAGTGCCATTTTTATCACCCATGAGCACGCCGACCATGTGACCGGCTTACAGGTGCTCACAAAAAAGCTCCGGGTCCCTGTCTACGCCACCGCCCCCACCTGTCGGGAGCTGGCGGAGAAGGCCCCCAACACCCGGGAGCTGCTGCGCCCCCAGCGGGCGGGCAGCGTCGTTCCGGTGGGCAGTCTATGGGTGGAGTCCTTTCCGACCCCCCACGACGCCGCGGGCAGCGTGGGCTATTCCGTGTCCGACGGGGCCAGCCGCATGGTGCTGTGTACCGACCTGGGCCACGTCACCGAACCGGTGGACCGGGCCGTGCGGGGCTGCGATCTGCTCATCTGCGAGACGAACCACGACCCGGAGTGGGTCCTCAGCGGGCCATATCCCTATTACCTGAAGGATCGTATTCTGGGCAGCCGGGGCCACCTCTCCAACGAGGCCGGGGCCCAGCTGGTCTGCCGCGCGGTGGAGAGCGGCACCCGAACCGTCGTGCTGGCCCACCTGTCCTCTGAAAACAACACCCCCCATCACGCCTATTTAACCGTCTACGAAAGCCTGAAGCGGGCCGGGTATGACCCGGAGCGGGACGTGGATCTAACCGTGGCCCCCCGAACGGAGCTGGGCCGTACCTTCTGCCTGGCTCCCGGGCAGGAGGCAAAGGGAGAGAGGAGGGCTGCCACATGCTGAGCATCCGCCTGATCTGCGTAGGGAAGCTGAAGGAGAAATTCTACCGGGAGGCGGTGGCCGAGTACCAGAAGCGGCTGAGCGCCTATTGCAGGCTGGAGCTGATCGAGCTGCCCGAGTGCAAGCTGCCCCAGAACCCCTCCCAGAGCGAAATTCAGGCGGGCATGGAGAAAGAGGCCGAGGCCATCCGGGCCAAGCTGCCTCCCAGCAGCTGCCTGGTCGCCCTGTGCGTGGAGGGGAAGGAGAAGTCCAGCGAGGAGCTGGCTAAGCTGGTCCGGGACTTTGCACAAAGCGCCGACAAGCACCTGGTCTTTCTCATTGGCGGCAGCTATGGACTGCACCCCTCCATCAAGCAGGAGGCCAAGGTGAAGCTCTCCATGTCCCCCATGACCTTCCCCCACCACCTGGCACGGGTGATGGTGCTGGAGCAGATCTACCGGGCCTTCAAAATCAATGAGGGCTCCTCCTACCACAAGTAGAAGCCCCGCACCACCCATTTCTCGGAACGGGGCTCCATGGGCCTTTTGGTTTCGCGGTCAGGGCGCCATGGCCTCCGGTTTCGCCCACTTGATGTTCTATTTTGGTTTTCCCCTGGTTTCCAGGGAAAACCCCGCCTTTTTTTACTGATTACGTCAATATTCTGTAAAATTCATCTTCTCAAGCCGATCAGATTGTGTTAGAATGCCTTCGTACGAAACGATATTTGACATTGTCCGGCTTCCCACGCAAAGCGCCGAGGTGTTACATCAAAAAGCAAGGTATATTTGGACCATGCGTCGAAATACGGAAGTGTATTTGCTTTCTCAATATCGCAGGGCCGGTTTTGGCCCAAGTCCCATGCGATCTGCATTGATACGGCGGAGCGAGGATGTCCTCCTCCCTCCCCTCTTTCCGAATTTTGACATACATCGGCCGCCGTTTTGGCCCACAGAAGTCTGGACACCGTCATAAAGGGGCGCTGCTGCCCCATTAGGAAAGGAAAGAGTGTATCCAAATGGTAGATCACGAAAAAGTAGAAAAAGCCGTCCGCATGCTGCTGGAAGGCATTGGGGAGGACCCTGACCGTGAGGGTCTGAAGGAGACTCCCTCCCGCATCGCCCGTATGTATGAGGAAATCTGCGGCGGTATGGGACAGACCGCTGAGAAGCACCTGCAAAAGACCTTCACCGCCGAGAACAACGAGATGGTCATTGAGAAGGACATCACCTTTTACTCCATGTGCGAGCACCATATGCTCCCCTTCTTCGGCAAGGTCCACATCGCCTATATTCCCAACGGCAAGGTCGCCGGTCTGAGCAAGCTGGCCCGCACCGTAGAGGTCTACGCCAGACGGCTTCAGCTTCAGGAGCAGATGACCGCCCAGGTGGCCGATGACCTGATGAAGTACCTGCAGCCCAAGGGCGTGATGGTCATGGCCGCGGGCGAGCACACCTGCATGACCATGCGCGGCGTGAAGAAGCCCGGCAGCAAGACCGTCAGCGTGGTGACCCGTGGCATTTTTGCCGAGGACACCCACTTGCAGAATATGTTCTTCAACATGGTACGGGAGTAACCATGGAATCTACGCAAAAAAAACAACAGATTGCGGAAATGAGTCGGGTGCAGAAGATTTTTCAGCACCCGACCTTTCAAACCGCGCTGAACAAAACGCTCCGTGCCGAAGCCGACCGGATCTTTTGCCGCCATGGCATCGACCATCTGCTTGACACCGCGCGTCTGGCCTATATCTTCTCGCTGGAGCGCGGCTATGACCTGCCCAAGGACCTCATTTATGCCGCCGCCCTGCTCCACGATATCGGCCGCGGACGCCAGTATGAGGACGGGACTCCCCACGACCTGGCGGGCTGCCAGCTGGCGGCCCCGATTCTGGAGGAGGCCGGCTTCCGCACGCAGGAGCGCCAGGCCATTCTGGACGCCATCCTGGGGCACCGCTCCTCCGCGGATGGGAGTGACCGGCTGGCCGAGGTCCTCTATGACGGGGACAAGGCCTCCCGGTGCTGTTTCCTGTGCAGCGCACAGGAGGCGTGCAACTGGAGCCGCGAAAAAAAGAATCTTCACCTGACTTGGTAAGAGAGGTCCCCCTATGAAAATCGGAACGAAAGAGTCTGACACCCAGCACCACACCTATGGCAAGGTGCTGGACCTGCCAACCGAGGAGCGTGAGGAGGGCACCCTGGTGACCACTGTGCTGGCTGTGCAGAATGGCTGCGGCTTTGTCCGTGTCCACGATGCCGAGAAAAACCGCCGCGCCATTAAAATGACCGAGGCCATTCTTGGCCGTGGACTGTAAGAAAAGGACGGTAACCCTATGGATCAAATCAGCATTAAGGACCTTGTGGTCTTTGCCAACCACGGCGTTTTCCCCGAGGAGACCACCCTGGGGCAGAAGTTCCTGCTCTCCTGCACCCTCTACCTGGACACCCAGAAGGCGGGCAAGACCGACGACCTGGATGCCTCTGTCAACTACGGCACCATCTCCCACCTGCTCACCCAGAAGATGCAGGAGCGCACCTTCAAGCTCATCGAAGCGGCGGCCGACTACCTGGCCGAGAGCGTGCTGCTGTCCGACCCCAAGATCCAGGCCGTGGATCTGGAACTCAAAAAGCCATGGGCCCCCATCGGTCTGCCCCTGGACTGCGTGTCGGTCCGCATCTCCCGCAGCTGGCACGAGGCGTACATCGCCCTGGGCTCCAACCTGGGTGACAAGGAAAAGTACCTGTCGGACGCGGTAGAGGGGCTGAAAAACACCCCCGGCTGTGTGGTGGAGAAGTGCTCTTCCTGGATCACCACCGCCCCTTACGGCTACACCGACCAGGACGAATTCCGCAACGGCGCGCTGAAGCTGCGCACCCTGCTCTCCCCCCACGCCCTGCTGGATCGGCTGCACGAGCTGGAGCAGGAGGCCAACCGTCAGCGCCAGATCCACTGGGGCCCCCGCACCCTGGATTTGGACATTCTGTTCTATGACGATCTGTGTCTGGACGATGACGATCTGTGTATCCCCCATGTAGACATGAAGAACCGGGACTTCGTTTTGGTTCCGCTGGTGGAGATTGCGCCCTACAAGCACCACCCCGTCTACCATGTCACACTGAAGGAGATGCTGGATGAGCTGAAGGCCAGGGAACGCTGAGACGCTCTGCCCCCGGCGCGCCGAGCGCGCCGGGGGGGCATTTTACCATACGGGCTTTAACCCCGAAGCCTGCCCTTTCATAAAGCTCCCTGCGGTTATGCCGACCAGGACGGGTTTCTGAAATGTGTTGACAACCGCACGGAGTATGTTATACTGAACACG
>JAHHSC010000035.1 GCA_020025455.1 Lawsonibacter sp.
CAAAACGGCCTGTCAGACTGCAAACGCAGTCTGACAGGCCCACATCGTCCCGCTCAGTCCTTCTCGATTTCGCGAATGAGATTGACCATTTCAATGGCACCAACCGCGCAGTCAAAGCCCTTGTTGCCCGCTTTGGTGCCTGCCCGCTCGATGGCCTGCTCGATATTCTCGGTGGTCAGCACACCGAACATCACCGGAACGCCGGTTTCCAGCGACACACTGGCCACACCCTTGGAGACCTCATTGCACACATAATCGTAGTGGCTGGTGCTGCCGCGGATCACGGCCCCCAGACAGATCACAGCGTCGTATCTTCCGCTTTTCGCCATCTTCGAGGCGATCAGGGGAATTTCAAACGCGCCGGGCACCCAGGCCACATGGATGTCCTCTTCCTTGACGTCGTGCCGACGCAGGCCATCCATCGCCCCGTCCAGCAGCTTGCTGGTGATAAATTCATTGAATCGGGCCGCTACGATGCCCACGCGA
This sequence comes from Lawsonibacter sp., assembly GCA_020025455.1. Taxonomy (GTDB): domain Bacteria; phylum Bacillota; class Clostridia; order Oscillospirales; family Oscillospiraceae; genus Lawsonibacter. The sequence goes on from JAHHSC010000035.1 coordinate 487, forward strand.
ATGTCCTGGGATACCAGTTTACCTTCCAATGTTTTCATGTTATGCTGCTCCTTTTCCAACTTTATGTTAATCGTTGCTGCCGAGTTCGTTTAAAATGTGTCCCATGCGCTGCTGCTTGGTCCTGAGGTACCGCAGGTCAAATTTGGTGGGGGCGATCTCAATGGGGACACGCTCCCGGATTTGCAGACCGAAATCCTCCAGCTGGTAGACCTTGTCCGGATTGTTGGTCAGCAGGCGCATGGTGTGTACCCCCAGATCCCGGAGGATCTGCGCGCCGATCCAGTATTCCCGCAGATCCGGGTCAAAGCCCAGCGCCACGTTGGCATCCACCGTATCCAGCCCCTTCTCCTGCAGCTCATAGGCCTTCAGCTTGTTAATCAGGCCGATGCCGCGGCCTTCCTGGCGCATATAGAGCAGGACCCCGCGTCCCTCCTTCTCGATCTGCTCCATCGCATTGTGGAGCTGTTCGCCGCAGTCGCATCTGGCCGAGCCGAATACGTCCCCGGTGAGGCACTCAGAGTGGACCCGGCAGAGCACATCCTGCCCATCCCCGATATCCCCCTTGGCCAGAGCCACATGGTGCTCGCCGGTGAGGTCGTTGACATAGCCGTAGATCTGGAACGTGCCGTAGCGGGTGGGCATTTTGGCGCAGGCCTCCCGGACCACATGCTTATCGTGGCGGCGGCAGTAGTCCTGCAGCTCCTTGATGGTGGTCACCTTCAGCCCCCACTCCTTGGCCTTTTCCAGGATCTCGGTGGTGCGCATCATGGTGCCGTCGTCCCGCATGATCTCGCAGCACAGACCGCACTGCTGCAGCCCGGCCAGACGGCACAGATCCACCGTGGCCTCCGTATGGCCGTTTCGGACCAGCACTCCGCCCTTACAGGCCGTCAGCGGGAACACATGACCAGGGCGGCGCAGATCCTCCGGTTTCGTATCAAGGTCCACACACTTCCGGCAGGTATAGCCCCGCTCCTCTGCGGAAATGCCTGTGGTGGTGTCCTTGTGGTCAATGGAGACGGTAAAGGCGGTACAGTGGTTATCGGTGTTGACCTTGACCATCTGCTCCAGGCCCAGCCGCCCGGCCACCTCCTGACTCATGGGCGTACAGATCAGCCCCTTGGCGTGTGTGGCCATAAAGTTGACGTTTTCCGTGGTGGCAAACTGGGCCGCACAGATCATATCCCCCTCGTTTTCCCGGTCGGGATCATCAATGACGATCAAAATATGACCGGCCCGCAGTTCCTCCAGCGCCTCTTCCACGGTGCAGTATTCTCGTTCCATCGCAAACGACCTCCTCATTAAAATCCGTTTTTACGTAAGTATTCCATGCTGATCCCGGAGGATGCCGGTTCAGCCGGCTGTGTATTCAGCAGTTTTTCGACGTATTTGCCCAGCACATCGGTCTCCAAATTGACCACATCCCCGGGGCGTCGCTCCCCCAGGGTCGTGACGGCTGCCGTATGGGGGATGACGGAAACCGCAAAATCCCGCTCTGTGACCCGGCCCACGGTCAGGCTGATGCCGTCAATGGTGATGGAGCCTTTTTCCACGATATAGCGCAGCAGGTTTGGCGCAGCGGCGATGGTGTACCAGTGGGCGTTGTCGTCCCGGCGAATGTTGGTGATACGGCCTACGCCATCCACATGCCCCGAGACGATGTGTCCGCCAAAGCGGCCGTCTGCGGCCATGGCCCGTTCCAAATTGACCCGCGCTCCGGGCCGCAGACTGGAAAGCGAGGACCGGTTCAGCGTTTCATGCATCACATCCGCCGTAAAACTCCGGTCCGTCCGGGACGTGACCGTGAGACAAATGCCGTTCACCGCTATACTGTCGCCCGGTTTCGTATGCTCCATCACCTTTTCCGCAGCAATGGTCAGCACCGCAGAGTGGACACCGCGCTGGACCCGTTCCAGTGTGCCTGTTTCTTCAACCAATCCCGTGAACACCATCCACCACATCACTTTCAATCAGAATATCCGGCCCGATTTGAGAGATCCGGCTGTCCTTCAGCAGGACCGCCTGGCTCGGCTCTGGAACGCCGCGCCCCTCCACCGGTGTTTTGGCGCTCTGCCCGCCAAAGAGCTTCGGCGCAAGATAGGCATAGACCTTATTCACAAGGCCCGCCTCCAGCATGGACCAGTTCAGCGTTCCGCCGCCCTCCAGCAAAACCGAATCAATTTCCCGCCTTCCCAGTTCTGCCATCAGACCGGGCAGGTCCACCCGGCCGTCCGGACCAGGCAGGCACAAGACCGTGCATCCGGCGTCCAGATAGGGCCGCTGCCGCACCGGATCGGCACAGGCCGTTGCCAGGAGCGTGGGCACCTTGTCTGCCGTCTGCACCAGCTGTGCGGAGAGCGGTGTTTGGAGTTTGGAATCGCAGACGACCCGGATCGGGTCCCGTCCGTCCGGCAGGCGGCAGGTAAGCAGCGGGTCATCGGCCAGCACCGTTCCCACGCCGACCAGGATCGCCCGGTACTGGTGGCGCAGATGATGGACGTGGTCTCGTGCCGCTTCCCCGGTCACCCATTTGGAGGCACCGGTGCAGCAGGCGATTTTCCCGTCCAGCGTCATGGCGTACTTCATGGCAACGAAGGGGGTTCCCGTTCGGATGTAGTGCAAAAAGATCTGGTTTAGCCGGTCGCACTCCTCCTGGAGGACATGTTCTGTCACTTCAACGCCAGCTTGCCGCAGCAGCCGGACCCCTTTGCCTGCCACCAGGGGGTTTGGGTCGGGGGAGCCGACGACAACCCGGGTGATCCCCGCATCTAAAATGGCCTGGGTGCAGGGCGGCTGTCGTCCGGTGTGGCAGCAGGGCTCCAGCGTGACATACATGGTCGCCCCTGAGGGATCTTCCGTGCAGTGCTTCAGCGCCTCCCGCTCCGCGTGAAGGGCCCCGCAGCGTGTGTGCCAGCCCTCGCCGATTTTTCTGCCGTCCTTGACCAGTATGGCGCCCACCAGCGGATTTGGTGAAACCCAGCCCACTGCGCGCTGTGCCAGCGCCAACGCCTGGCGCATCCATTCCAAATCGTTCAAGTTGATCCCCCCAACAAAAAAGCCCTGAACGCAACGTTCAGGGCACCTGGAATAACATGTCCGCCTTGTCTTTCGTCATAAAAAAAGCTCTGGAACGAAACCATTCCAGAGCTTTGACCTGATAAAACCACACATGATGTGTCTGCGGTATGTCAATCTTCTCTCATCCAGACTATACTGTCGGCCTCGGAATTTCACCGAATCATGCCTTGCGGCTCGTGGGCTGTTACCACCGGTAGGGACTTGCACCCTGCCCTGAAGATCTATTCAATTTTCTACAGTATACAACCGTCCACCGGGCCTGTCAAGGTTTCCGTCTAAAAAAGATGGCTCCAAGCCCGTGATGCTCACGGCCCTCCCGCACACCGGCAGGGCGTTTCGTCCCAGCCCGGATTACTTGCCGTTCTCCATGTCGGTGATGAGGCCGACGCGGCGGGCGTGGCGGCCGCCCTCAAATTCGGTGGTCAGGAAGGTATCCACAATGCGCTCCGCCAGATTGGGGCCCACCACACCGGCACCTATGGCCAGCACGTTGGCATCGTTGTGGCGGCGGGTCATCTCGGCCGTGAACGAGTCGGCGCACAGGGCGCAGCGGATGCCCTTGACCTTGTTGGCGGTGATGGACACGCCGATGCCGGTGGTGCAGATCACGATCCCCTTCTCACACGCTCCGGAGGCCACCGCCTCAGCGGCGGCACGGGCAAAGACGGGGTAGTCACAGCTGGCGGTGCTGTCGGTACCGAAGTCCTCACAAGTCGTTCCCTTCGCAGCCAAATAGGCCTTGATGTGTTCCTTCAGGGCGTATCCGCCGTGATCAGAAGCAATAGCGATCATATTGTAATTCCTCCAAACTAGTTGTCACGGCCAGCCGGGCGGCCATGGTTTCCTCTAACTTTTCAATTGTAGTGTGTTTGGTTCGATTTTTCAAGTGTAAAGTAGAAAATTCCCGAAAAAAGTCCGCTGTTTATGGAAAACAGCGGACTTTTTGGGGATTCAGGCTTACACCATGAGGGAGCAGACCAGCTGAGCGTACTCGGCGGGGTCCTCCAGGGGCAGGCCGGCCATGAGCAGGGCCTGGCCATACAGCAGCTTTGCGTACTTGCCCAGGGTCTCCTTGTCGTCGGCCTCCAGTGCCTTCTGCAGGGCTGCGAAGGGGGCGGAGTCGGGGTTCAGCTCCAGCACACGGTCGGCCTTCATCTGCTCGCCGCCCACCATCTTGTTCATATACTTCTCCATCTCCAGCGAGACCGGGCCGTCCGTGCTCATGCAGCAGGCGCTGGACTTCAGGATGGAGGACACGCGGACCTCCTTCACCAGATCGCCCAGAGCCTCCTTCACGGCCTCCAGCACGGGCTTGCCGGCCTCGGCCTTCTCCTCGGCGGCCTTCTTCTCCTCGTCGGTCTGGGGCAGGGCATCCTCATCGGCTACGGACTTAAACTGCTTGCCGTCGATCTCGGCCAGGCCCTTCATCACGAAGTCGTCCACGTCCTCGGTGCAGTACAGGATCTCGTAGCCCTTGTCCAGGATGCGCTCCACCTGGGGCAGCTTGGCGATCTTCTCCACCGACTCGCCGCAGGCGTAGTAGTAATAGGGCTGATCCTCCGGCATGCGGTCCTTGTAGGCCTCCAGTGTGGTGAGGCCGTTCTCCTTGGAGGACCAGAACAGCAGCAGGTCCTGGAGCATCTCCTTGTGTGCGCCGTAGTCGGCTACCACGCCGTATTTCAGCTGGCTGCCAAAGGCGTGCCAGAAGGTCTCGTACTTCTTGCGGTCCTCCTTGAGCATTCTGGCCAGCTCGTTCTTGATCTTCTTCTCCAGCGCGGTGGCAATGACCTTCAGCTGGCGGGTATGCTGGAGCACCTCACGGCTGATGTTCAGCGAGAAGTCGGAGGAGTCCACCACGCCCTTGACAAAGCGGAAGTGGTCGGGCAGCAGGTCGGCACACTTGTCCATAATGAGCACGCCGGAGGAGTAGAGCTGCAGGCCCTTCTCATACTCACGGGTGTAGTAGTCATAGGGCGTCTTTTCGGGGATATACAGCAGGGCCTTGTAGGTGACCGCGCCCTCAGCGGAGGTGTGGATCACATCCAGGGGGTCCTGCCAGTCGTTGAACTTCTCCTTATAGAAGGCGTTATATTCCTCAGGCTTCACCTGGGACTTCTGGCGCTGCCACAGGGGCACCATGGAGTTCAGGGTTTTCCACTCCTTGACCGTCTCCCACTCGGGCTTGTAGTCCTCCCCGGCGTCGGCGGGCTTCTCCTTCTGGCGGTAGTCATCCATCTCCATGCGGATGGGGTAACGGATGTAATCGGAGTACTTTTTGATGAGTTCCTGTAATTTATAGGTCTCCAAATACTGGTCGTAGTCCTCATCATCGGTATTTTCCTTGATGTGCATTACAACATCGGTGCCGGGGGTCTCCTTTTCGCAGGCGGTGATGGTGTAGCCGTCCTCCCCGTCGGACTGCCACATCCAGGCCTCGTCGCTGCCCCAGGCGCGGGAGATGACGCTCACATGGTCGGCAACCATAAAGGCGGAGTAGAAGCCCACGCCGAACTGACCGATCACGTCGATGTCCTCGGCGGCCTTGTCGTCCTCCTTCAGCTCGGCCTTGAACTGGCCGGACCCGCTGCGGGCGATGGTGCCCAGGTTGGACTCCAGATCCTCCCGGCTCATGCCGATGCCGTTATCGCTGATGGTGATGGTCCGCATCTCCTTATCCGGAACCAGGACGATCTTCAAATCGGAACGGGACACGTCCATATTCTCATCGGTAAGGGCCTTGTAAGCCAGCTTGTCCTCGGCGTCGCTGGCGTTGGAAATCAGCTCTCTCAGGAAGATCTCCTTGTGGGTATAGATGGAGTTGACCATCAGATCCAGCAGGCGCTTGGATTCGGCCTTAAACTGCATTTTCTCCATGGTTGCATTTGCCTCCGTATATCTAAAATTTTGTAACCAAAAAATTCTTAGCACTCATTATTTCCGAGTGCTAATGATATCATAGCGCAGCCCGGTTTAAAATGCAAGAGGGTTCACAGTTTATTTACACTTATCTTTTGCGAGTGCCAGTATTTTACCCGGTCCGCTCCGGCCCCCCTAACCGACAAAAAAGGCGGCCCGCCGAAGCGGACCACCTTTCGGGGTCATATGGGATTTACTTGGCCTTGTAGGCATCGTAGCTGTCCAGGACCTCCTGCTCGGGGCCGTGGGTCAGCAGGGACACCACAACCACCACCAGACCGTTGGCCAGGAACGCGGGCAGCAGCTCGTAGATGCCCAGGGCGCCGCCCATGGGGGCGATCCAGAACTTCCACACAAAGACCATCACGCCGCCGGTAATCATGCCGGCCAGAATCCCCTGGCGGTTGCTCTTTCTCCAGAAGAGGGCGAACAGGATGGCGGGGCCGAAGGTAGCGCCGAAGCCGGCCCAGGCAAAGGACACGATGGCAAAGACCGAGCTGTTGGGGTCAGCGGCCAGGAACACGGCTACCACGGCAATGCAGATGACGGTAAGCCGGGCCACCAGCATGGTCTGCTTCTGGTTGAGCTTAATGCCGAACACGTCCTGGAGCATGTTCTCCGAGAAGGCGGAGGAGGCGGCCAGCAGCTGGGAGTCCGCGGTGGACATGGTGGCGGCCAGGATACCGGCCAGGATCATACCGGCCACAATGGCGGGCAGGATGCCAAACTTGGCCAGCAGACCGGCGATCTGGACGATGATGGTCTCAGACTGGGCGGTGGACTCCAGCATGGGGATGCCGCCGGCCTTGGACACGGAGTAGCCGATCATGCCGATGCACACAGCCACCGTCATGGAGATGACCACCCAGATGGAGGCGATTCGGCGGGAGAGCTTCAGCTCCTTCTCGTCACGGATTGCCATGAAGCGGACCAGAATGTGGGGCATACCGAAGTACCCCAGGCCCCAGGCCATCATAGAGAGAACGTTCATCAGGTCGTAGGGCTTGGCGGAGTTGGTGGCGGCATCGTGGATCTGGGTGAAGCTCAGATAGCCGGGCAGAGCCTTGGCGTTCTCAATGACCACGTCAAGCCCGCCCGCCTCATGGATTCCGAAGGCGGTGATGACCACCAGGGCCACAGACATGATGACGGACTGGATGAGGTCCATGGTGGCCACAGCGGAGAAGCCGCCCACGGAGGTATAGCTGATGATGACCACCGCGCCGATGACCACGGCCAGCAAATAGTTCCAGCCGAAGAGGCTGTTAAAGAGCTTGCCGATGGCGGCCAGGCCGGAGGCCACATAGGGCACGAAGAAAACCAGGATGGCCAGAGACGCAATGCACATGATGACGGGCTTCTTCTCGCCGTAGCGCTTGGAGATGAAGGAGGGGATGGTGATGGCGTCCAGCTGCACGCTGTAGCGGCGGATGCGCCTGGCCACCAGCAGGAAGTTCAGATAGGTGCCCAGCGCCAGGCCGATGGCCGTCCAGCTGGCATCTGCCACGCCGGTGAGGTAGGCCAGACCGGGCAGACCCATCAGAAGCCAGGAGGACATATCGCTGGCCTCGGCGCTCATGGCGGTGACCAGAGGGCCCATGCCCCGTCCGCCCAGGTAGAAGCCCTCAGAGCTGGCCTTGGAGCGGCGGCCGATCAGCACGCCGACACAGATCACAAAGCACAGGTAGAGGACAATGACAATACTGATGCAAATTTGTTCGCGTGTCATAGTTATCTCTCCTTTTGGCGGCTCAGCCGCCGTTGATACACACCTACCCGTCCTGCCGGGGGCCTGCTTCCAGGTTACGGAAGTGATTGACGCTATGATACCACATTTTTACCCAGAACGAAATAGAGAATCATGTATAGAATAAATTCCGTACATAATTCTCTATTTTAAGAAATTATCCTTTATTTTCAAGCGTTCTTAACTGTACATTTAGCAAAATCATCGTTTGTACAAATTAGACAAACTTTTGGTTTCACGCCCGAAACCCCTGGAAGAACATAGGCATCATGGTCTTTCCGTACTGGAGCAGGGAGTAGTCGCCGCTGGACAGGCACCAGTCATAGATGAGGGCGCGCTCGCACAGGGCGTAGACCCGCACCATCTCGTTTACCGTCACATCTGCCCGCAGCTCGCCCCGCTCCTGGCCCTGCTGGACGATCTGGCGGAGCACCTTATAGTAGGTGCGGTTGTGGTCCAGAAGATGCCGGTCCCCCTGGGTCACGAGCTGGGAGGAGTAGAGCCGGGCCAGCAGATCCAGCGATATGGAGTTCTCGATCATGGCAAAGAGCTCCCGATTCAGGTACATGAGCTTGTCAAAGCTGTTCATATTGGGGTCCATGGTCTCCATCAGCTCCTCATACCGCTCATCGAACAGCACGGACACGGTGGACAGCAGGGCATCCTTGCCCTCGAAGTAGTGGTAAAAGGACCCGCGGGAGGTGCCGGACGCCTCGATGATCTCCTCCACGGTGGTGTTGTCATAGCCCTGGCGGTAAAAGAGCTGCCAGGCGGCCTGAATGATGCGGCCCTTGGTGTTTCGGTTGTTTTTTCTGGCCATTGGCCCGACCTCCTTCTGGTCTGCTGCCTTCATTATCTGCAATTTTTCTTCTCCCGTCAACCTCTTTCTCCCCGCTTTCCGTTTACATCTCCCCTTTGCTGTGATAAAATGAAGGCCGCAAACTCAATCGACAGGAGGCGACCTCATTTGACCGAGCGTTTCTTCCCTATGATCGCCCGGATGCGGTACATCAGCCGCTGGGGTTTGATGCGGAATACCAGGCCGGAGAACGTCCAGGAGCACTCCCATATGGTGGCCGTTCTTGCCCACGCTCTGGCTGTCATTCAAAACCGGTACTTCGGCGGTCAGGTGGACCCCGGCAAGGCGGCGGTAGCCGCCCTGTACCACGATGCCAGCGAGATCATCACCGGCGACCTGCCCACCCCCATCAAGTACGATAACCCCGAGCTTCAGACCGCTTACAAGCAGGTGGAGTCGGCGGCGGAGCAGAAGCTGCTGTCCATGCTGCCGGAGGATCTGCGGGGGGACTTCGCGGAGGCCGTCACCATCCCCGACCCTCAGATCCGGGCACTGGTAAAGGCGGCGGACAAGCTGTCGGCCTATCTCAAGTGCGTGGACGAGCTGAACGCGGGGAACTGCGAATTCAAAAAGGCCAAAGAGCAGACCTACGCCGCCCTGTGCAAAGACCCGATCCCGGCGCTCTCCTATTTTATGGAGCACTTCCTGGCGGGCTTCGAGCTCACTCTGGATGAACTGACCCAATAAGGACCCGATACCAATATGAGAAAGGACTGTCCCATATGAATGCCATCGTCACCGTCATCGGCAAGGACCGCGTGGGCATTACCGCCTCCGTGTGTGCCCTGCTGGCCAAGTACAACATCAACATCCTGGATATTACCCAGACCGTTCTCCAGGACTACTTCACCATGGTCATGCTGGTAGATGCCTCCGACAGCACCGCCCCCATCGCAGAGCTCAGCGACGTGCTGGCCAAGGCCGGGGAGGAGCAGGCCCTGTCCATCCGCATCCAGCGCGAAGATATTTTCCAGGCCATGCACCGCATCTAATTTTAAGATCAGAGGAGGAAACCGCATTGATCAACCAGAATGAGATCATGGAGACCATCCACATGATCGACCAGCAGCATCTGGATGTACGCACCATCACCATGGGGATCGACCTGCTGTCCTGCGCCCACAGCGATGTAAAGGTATCCTGCACCAAAATCTATGACAAAATCACCCGCTATGCCGAAAACCTGGTGTCCACCGGCGAGGCCATTGAAAAGGAATTCGGCATTCCCATTGTAAATAAGCGCATCTCCGTCACCCCCATCTCTCTGGTGGCGGCCGCCGCCGAGACCGACTCCTATGTGCCCTACGCCATTGCCCTGGACAAGGCCGCCAAGGCCACCGGCGTCAACTTCATCGGCGGCTTCTCCGCCCTGGTCCAGAAGGGCATGACCGATTCCGACCGCAAGCTCATCGCCTCCATTCCCGAGGCCCTGGCCACCACCGACATCGTGTGCTCCTCCGTGAATGTTGGCTCCACCAAGGCCGGCATCGACATGGACGCCGTGGCCCTCATGGGCCGCACCGTCAAGGACCTGGCCCAGCGCACCGCCGACCAGGGCGGCTTCGGCTGCGCCAAGCTGGTGGTGTTCTGCAACGCCGTGGAAGATAACCCCTTCATGGCAGGTGCCTTCCATGGTGTGGGCGAGGCCGAGCGCGTCATCAACGTGGGCGTCTCCGGCCCCGGCGTGGTCCACCACGCCCTCCAGGCCGTGAAGGGCCAGCCCTTTGACGTGGTGGCCGAGACCATCAAGAAAACCGCCTTCCGCATCACCCGTGTGGGCCAGCTGGTGGCCCAGGAGGCCAGCCGCCGTCTGAACACCCCCTTCGGCATCGTGGATCTGAGTCTGGCCCCCACCCCCGCCGTGGGCGACAGCGTGGCCCGCATCCTGGAGGAGATGGGTCTGGAGGTCTGCGGCACCCACGGCACCACCGCCGCGCTGGCCATGCTCAACGACGCCGTCAAAAAGGGCGGCGTGATGGCATCCTCCCATGTGGGCGGTCTCAGCGGCGCCTTCATCCCCGTCAGCGAGGACGAGGGCATGATCGCCGCTGCGGCCTCCGGTGCCCTGTCCCTGGACAAGCTGGAGGCTATGACCTGCGTGTGCTCTGTGGGCCTTGATATGATCGCCATTCCCGGCGACACCCCGGCCGAGACCATCTCCGCCATCATCGCCGACGAGGCCGCCATCGGCATGGTCAACTGCAAGACCACCGCCGTCCGTGTCATTCCCGCCCCCGGCTGTAAGGTGGGCGATACGGTGGAGTTCGGCGGTCTGCTTGGCTCCGCCCCTGTCCAGCCCGTCCATCCCTGGTCCGCCAAGGCCTTCGTGGACCGCGGCGGCCGCATCCCCGCCCCTCTCCACTCCCTGAAAAACTGATCGTCCGGTTTTTCTTCCCACGCCGTGGTGCCGGTATTTCAATCAAAAGGAGAAGATCCCATGAAGAAACCCCTTCTGGTCGTTGTGGATATGCAGAACGACTTTGTCACCGGTGTGCTGGGCACCCCGGAGGCCCAGGCCATCCTGCCCAAGGTGGTGGAGAAGGTGAAGTCCGCCCTTGCCGACGGCATGGACGTGATCTTTACCCAGGACACCCACGGGGAGGACTATCTCTCCACCCAGGAGGGCAGAAGGCTGCCCGTAGTCCACTGCGTCAAGGACACCAAGGGCTGGGAGATCGTCCCGGAGCTGCACGAATTCACAGATGGCTGCCTGACGGTGGAAAAGCCCTCCTTTGGCAGTATGCAGCTGGCCCATATTGTGGGCAAGGGCGACTATGACTCCATCCAGCTCATCGGCCTGTGCACCGATATCTGCGTCATTTCCAACGCCATGGTGCTCAAGGCCGCTCTGCCCGAAGTCCCCATCTCCGTAGACGCCTCCTGCTGTGCCGGTGTCTCCCCCGCCAGCCACGATGACGCTCTGGCCGCCATGGAGATGTGCCAGATCGACATTGTGTGAGGTTCGTTCCATGAATATCTCCGAATCCGTTCGCACTTCCGCCCCCGCAGAGGGCCGCAGCCAGCAGGAGCTGGCCATTTACGCCCGCATGGGGGAGCTGAACATCCCCCATGTCCGGGTGGATCACGACCACGCCGACACCATGGAGGACTGCCTGGCCATTGAGACTGTGCTGGGCGCCCCTATCTGCAAGAACCTGTTTCTCTGTAACCGCCAGCAGACGGAATTTTATCTGCTGCTTATGCCCGGCGGAAAACCCTTCAAGACAAAATTCCTGTCTGCCCAGCTGGGGTGCTCCCGTCTGTCCTTTGCCGACGAGGGGCACATGGACGCCCTGCTCCGCACCGTCCCCGGCTCGGTGTCCGCGCTGGAGCTGCTTTTTGACGTGGAGCAGCGGGTGCAGCTGGTCATCGACCGGGACCTGCTGGACGGTGACTTCATCGGGGCTCACCCCGGCTTTTCCACCTCCACGGTAAAGCTCTCCCAGGAGGACCTGCTGCGCTATGTCCAGTCCACCGGCCACCAGCCGGTCTATGTGGATCTGCCCGATCCAAGAACCCAACAGGC
>JAHHSC010000036.1 GCA_020025455.1 Lawsonibacter sp.
GCAACATCGACTCCATGGTGGCCCACTACACCGCCGCCCGGAAGCGCCGCCATGATGACGCCTATTCGCCCGGGCGCAAAGCCGGACTGCGGCCCGACCACGCCACCATCGTCTACTCCAACCGGATTCGCGAGGTTTACGGCGACATCCCCATCGTGGTCGGCGGTCTGGAGGCCAGCCTGCGCCGCTTTGCCCACTATGACTACTGGGAGGACAAGGTCCGCCGCGCCCTCATTTTTGACGCCCAGGCCGACATCCTCAGCTACGGCATGGGGGAGCTGTCCATTATGGAGATCGCCGATCGGCTGGCCTCCGGCACCCCGGTGAGCGAGATCACCGATGTGCGCGGCACTGCCGTGATCGGCAAGTACCCCGGCATCTGCTCCTATGCCAAGGTGGAGGTCCCCTCCTATGAGGAGGTCTGCTCCGACAAGGTGGCCTATGCCAAGGCCAATATGACCGAATATCTGGAACACGACCCCGTCATCGGCAAGGCCATCCTTCAAAAACACGGCAAGGACTTTCTGATCGTCAATCCCCCCGCACGTCCCCTCACCACCGAGGAAATGGACTGGGTGGCCGAGCTGCCCTATGTGCGTGAGCCGCACCCCATGTACGACGACATGGGCGGGGTGCCCGCCATTGAGGAAGTCCGCTTCTCCATCACCCACAACCGCGGCTGTTTCGGTGCCTGCAACTTCTGTTCCCTGGCCTTTCACCAGGGCCGCACCATCTCCTGCCGCAGCCACGAAAGCGTGATTCGGGAGGCCACCCTGCTCACCAAGCACCCCGGCTTTAAGGGCTATATCCACGATGTGGGTGGTCCCGCCGCCACCTTCCGCAGACCCTCCTGCCAGAAGCAGCTCAAGCACGGTATGTGCAAAAACCGTGCCTGTCTGGCCCCCGAACCCTGCCCCAACCTGGACGCAGATCACACCGACTATATGATGCTGCTGCGGAAGCTGCGTGCCATCCCCGGCATCAAGAAGGTGTTTATCCGCTCCGGCATCCGCTTTGACTACCTGATGAAGGACCCCAGCGGTGAGTTCTTCACCGATCTGGTCCAGCACCACATCTCCGGCCAGCTGAAGGTGGCCCCGGAGCACTGTGTCAACCACACGCTGGACTATATGGGCAAGCCCCATATCGAGGTCTATGAGAAGTTCCGCGAGAAGTACTACAAGCTGAACCGCCGGTACGGCAAGGACCAGTATCTGGTCCCCTATCTCATCTCCTCCCACCCGGGCTGCACCCTGGAGGACGCGGTCCATCTGGCCGAGTGGCTCAACAAGGAGGGCCATATGCCCGAGCAGGTTCAGGACTTCTACCCCACCCCCGGCACGCTGGCCACCTGTATGTGGTACACCGGCATCGACCCGCGCACCATGAAGCCGGTTTTTGTGCCCAAGACCCCCCATGACAAGGCGCTCCAGCGGGCGCTTATGCAGTGGCGCAAGCCCCAGAACCGGGCGTTGGTGCTGGAGGCCCTCCACAAGACGGGCCGAGAGGATCTGATCGGCTACGGCAAGCACTGCCTGATCCGGCCCAATAAGGGGCAGGGCGGCAGCTGGGGCGACAAGGGAGCCTCCCAGAAGGGAGCATCCAATGCCCGCCCCCAGAGCGGCGGGAGCAAGGACGGCAGACCTTCCCAGGGCAGAGGCGGCAAGCCCCAGTCCAAGGGCGGTAAGGGCGGCTTCGACGGCCGTCACAGTGTCGAGCGCTCCGACCGCTCCAAGCACGGCGGTAACTCTGCCAGAGGCAAGGGCTGGGCCAAGGCAAAGCCCCCCATTCAAAAAGGCACTAAAAAGAAAAAATAATTCTATTCTTGCGCCGTAAGCGGTTATATTTTCTCCGCTGCGGCGCAAGCTATTTTAACATCCTGCCAATGAAAGAAGGGGCTTCATGAGCAATCCCGACAGCCAGGCACAACGCCGCAACATGCTGGAGACCCCCATTCCTGCTCTGGTCGGGCGGCTGGCCGTGCCCACCATTGCAAGTATGCTGGTGACCTCTGTTTACAACATGGCAGATACCTACTTTGTCTCCCACATCAACACCAGCGCTTCCGGTGCTGTGGGCATCGTATTTTCCATTATGGCGCTCATCCAGGCCGTAGGCTTTACGGTGGGGGTAGGTTCCGCCTCTATAGCCTCCCGGCTGCTGGGCCAGGGCCGTCAGGAGGAAGCGGATGCTTACGCCTCCAGCTCCATCCTCATGGCTCTGGTGCTTGGGCTGCTGGTGTCCACAGCGGGACTGTTCTGGCTGGATGAGTTTATGTGGCTGCTGGGCAGCACCGAGACCATCTTTCCCTACGCCAAACAGTACGCCTACTTCATTTTGCTTGGCGCACCGGTGATGACCCTGTCTTTCACGCTGAACAACCTGCTGCGCTGGCAGGGCCGGGCCAATCTGGCTGTGATAGGCCTCACCATCGGCGGCATGTTGAACCTTCTGCTGGACCCGCTGTTCATCCGCCAGTTCAACTGGGGCATTGCGGGCGCAGGCGCCGCCACGCTGCTCAGCCAATCGGTAAGCATGGCAATCCTCTTCTCCTTTTTTCTGCTGAAAAAGAGCAACCTGCACCTGAGTATCCGCACCGTGTCCCGTTCCCCCAGAGTCTACTGCTCGATTTTCAAGCAGGGTATGCCCTCTCTGTTCCGTCAGAGCATTATGGGCTTTTCTACCATGGCCACCAACTACAACGCCCGGATCTACGGAGACGCGGCTGTTGCAGCGCTGGCTATTGTCAATAAGGTCTTTATGCTTATTCAGTCCGTGACCATCGGCTTTGGTCAGGGGTTCCAGCCCGTGCTGGGCTATAACTACGGTGCGGGCCGCAATGACCGGGTGAGGCAGGCCGTCTCCTTCTCTCTGAAGGTCTGCACCGCCTTCCTGGTGGTGGCCTCTGTCATCGGCTTTCTTCTCACTCCGACCATCATCTCGGTGTTCCGGCCCGACGATCCGGATGTCATTGCCATTGGCATCCGGGCATTCCGCTACCAGTGCTTCACCCTGCCGCTGGCTGCTGTTTCCACCTTTTCCAATATGCTGTTTCAGGCCCTTGGGAAGTTCTGGCGGGCCACCCTTCTGTCCATCTGCCGCCAGGGCATCTATATTCCGCTGGTCACCGTGCTGGTCGAGACGCTTGGCTTGACCGGGCTGGAGCTATCACAGGCTGCGGCCGACCTTTTGACCTTTGTGCTGTGCGTCGTCATCACGGTCCCGTTTTTCAGGCGGGAACTGGTCCATGAAGAGCATCCAACCATTGAATAGCAAAAAACGCGCGGCTGCACCGAAGTGCAGCCGCGCATTTTTTAGTCTGTCCCCAGCTGACAAAGCCGGTCATAGATCCAGTCCGGGTCCACGCCCTTGGCCCTCACCGTCACCAGAATGTCCCCGTACCGGACGGAGAAGCCGATCCGCCAGCCGTCCGTATCTCCGGTATCCTTCACCCGGTAGGCTCTGGCCCACACCATTTCCCGTGTCAGCTCATGGGCCTCGAAAATGGGGTGGTCCACCACTTCCCGCAGTTCCTCCGGCACGGAGTCGCACAGGGGGATGGGGTAGCGGGCCATGTCGTACTTCTCCCGCTCCTCCGGGCGGACCAGCCGCGCCTGCTGGTCCGGGGTAAAGTGCTCCACCCGCCAGTCCAGCTGGTCATAGCCTCGGGTCCAGCACTGGCTCAACAGGTCCACCCCCTCATACTCACTCATAGAGCGCCAGTTGCGCTCCAGCTTAAACCCCTGTGGGGATGCAGGCAGGGCCCAGCGGCCGAATGTCGGGTCTGCCAGCGCCTCCTGCATGGTCAGCTCCCGGTCGATCCAGGCCGGGATGCGCTCGGGGACGATTTGGGTCAGGTCCGGCTTTTGCTCCTGATAGGCGGCGAAGGCCCGCAGCACCCGTAGGAACTCCGTCTTTCCGGCTTCCTGCTGTTCTGTTGGGACCTCCATGTAAAATTTTGTCACCAGGTCCCCCGGCATGGCCTCCCCTTCCAGCCGCACCCGATCCTCCAGGTCCTGGCAAAAAAGGCCGTACTCCACACCTTCATATCGGGAGCGCTCATAGTTCTCCCCCGCATAGCACGGCCCGACAAAGTTCTGGCTGATGCGTACCGTCACCGGGGCATCGGGCAGCGCGGTTTTCACGGACAGCTCCACATAGAGCAGCTTTCCCTCTCCATCAAAGGCCCCCTTTCCTGTATCGGTCAGCCCACGCGCCAGCACCGGGACCAGTTTCTCCAGCTCCTCGGCCTTCAGCTCCTGCATAAAGAAGCCCGGTTCAAATGGGCGGCACGCTTGGTCCACGACCATCCCGTTTTCTTCTTTGTTCCAGACAATACGGTCCCAGCCCATCTCAGGAGACTGGACGATCGGCGCAGGCGTGATAGGCACCGACTGGGTATGCCCGCCGCTCCAGATCGCGGCCGCCCCCACCACTACACACAGGCAGGCGGCCAAACTCCCCCAGACCTTCCAATGGCGCTTCGTTTTCATGGGACGGTCAGCCTCAGCCACATAGGCCGGGTCCACCAGCTCCAGTTTGTCCAGCAGTTCGCTTCCTCTCATAACCGAAAACCCTCCTTTTCCAGATTGTCCCGCAGCTGTCTCCGCAGACGATACAGCATCGTCTTGACCTGTCCCTGGGACATGGCGCAGCGGGCTCCTATCTCGGCAATGGAATCCATGTACCAGTACCGCCGCAGAAATACCACCCTCTTTTTGGCCGGCAGACTGCCCAGAAATCCGTTGATGGCACGGGCCAGCTCACCGGCCTCTGCCCTACATTCCGTGTCATCCGGAGCGGCCAGACACTCCTCCAGCTCGGCACTCAGTTGGCACACTACGGCAGCGCGTTTCAGCCGCTTCCGCTCCCGGCACCGGTTCAGGGCAATATGTCGCAGCAGACGGGCCAGAAACGGATAGAAGTAGTCCCGCGGCTCGTGAGGCGGGATGGACTGCCAAGCCGCCAGGTAGGTGTCGTTTTCACATTCCTCCGCTGTCTCATGGTCCTCCACCAGATGAACTGCCAGACTCCGAAGCCGCCCGCCGTACTTATCTGTCGTCTGCCGCAGGGCCTCCTGATCCCGCTTCAGAAACAGATCCACGATGTCTCGGTCCTCCATCGTTTTCCTCCTCTCATAGGTGTTCACCCCTATAAGCACCCTTTTGCCGCACAGGTCACCGATTTTTTCTGAAAAATCTCTGTTCTGCCGCACAGGGATAAAAATGGAGCGTACCGGCTCGATACGCTCCAACGTAGTTTCGTTTATAGCCCCAGCTCCAGCACCAGGTTCTCTTTGGGCAGCTTGCCCCAGTCAAACCGCGGTACAAGCTCCTCCGGGGACATGGGGGCAGGTTCCGGAATGAGATTGGCGGCATGGGCCAGCATGCCAACCAGCTCCCTGGCGGTGTACTTCTCCTGTAGCTGACCAAGCTCCAGATCCCGATCCCGCTTTGCCAGACGGCGTCCGTCCGGGGCCAGCAGCAGCGGCACATGGCCGTAGCTCGGATGGGCCAGGGATAACTCCTGCTGGAGCCACAGCTGTCTGGGGGTGGAGTCCAGCAGATCGCTGCCCCGGACCACCTGGGTGACCCCCATCATGGCGTCGTCCACCACCACCGCCAGCTGGTAGGCATACACCCCATCGGAGCGCCGGAGGATGAAATCACCGCAGTCCCGGCTCAAATCTTCGGTATAGTCCCCCTGCAGGAGATCGGTAAAGGTACGCTCCCCCTCCGGCACCGCAATGCGCCAGGCGGGACGGCGGGTCCTGGAACGTGCCTCCCGTTCCGCCTCGGTCAGATGGCGGCACCGGCCAGAGTAGACGGCGATCCCGTCAGAGCGGTGTGGTGCGGATGCGGCCAGCCGCTCCGCCCGGGTACAGTAGCAGGGGTAGATGAGGTCTTTCTGCTCCAGCTGATGGAATGCCTCGGCGTAGGCCTCGGTGCGCTGGCTCTGTCGGACCACTGGCCCCGTCCAGCTCAGGCCCAGCCACTCCAGATCCGCCATAACCTGGTCGCAGTACTCCTGCCGGCACCGGTCCGGGTCCAGGTCCTCCAGCCGGAACACCATCTCTCCCCCGGCACTTCTTGCGCTGAGCCAGGCCAGCAGGCAGGACCACAGGTTGCCCAGATGCATGCGTCCGCTCGGGCTGGGGGCGAAGCGGCCGACTACCCTTCTCTCCTCGTCCATACGGGGCCTCAATCGGGGGACAGATCAGCCTGCCGCCGCAGCAGGGACAGCGGCGGAACCTGGCAGGGCAGCTGCATGGTGAACTTCATCTGGGGCTTTCTTACCTGGGGCACCGGGGTGCCGTCCTCCTCCCAGAGGTCCGCCACGGTGAGGGGCTGGGGCCGCACATTGGGGCCGACCAGCTCCAGCGCATCCCCCACGGAAAACTTGTTGCGCAGGGAGAGTACAGCCCTGCCATTCTCATCACAGCTGTCCACCACGGCCACGATCTGCCAATCCCGGACATAGCGGGAGTTCTCCGTGTACTGGCCGGGCTGGCCGTAAAAGAAGCCGGTGGAGTAGTGGCGGTGACTGATGTGCTCCACCTCGTCCCGCCAGACCGGGTCCAGCGGTTCATTGGCCTGGGCGGCATCAATGGCGTGGCGGTAGGCGCTGGTGACAATGGCGGCATAGTAGGCAGACTTGGCACGCCCTTCCAGCTTCAACGAGTCCAGACCGGCCTCGATCAGCTCCGGCACATGGTCGATCATGCACATATCCTTGGAGTTCATGATGTAGGTGCCCTTTTCGTCCTCGTAGACGGGGAAGTATTCACCAGGCCGCTTCTCCTCCACCAGGGCATACTGATAGCGGCACGGCTGGGCGCACTGACCCCGGTTGGAATCGCGGCCTGTCATGTAGTTGGACAGCAGGCACCGACCGGAATAGCTGACGCACATGGCGCCGTGGGCGAATGCCTCGATTTCCAGCTCCTTGGGGGTCTTGGCGCGGATCTCCCGGATCTCGTCCAGACTTAGCTCCCGCGCCAGAATCACACGGCTGGCGCCCAGATCATACCAGGCGTTTGCGGCCACATGATTCACAATACTGGCCTGGGTTGAGATGTGGCACGCCACCCTGGGGGCGTACTTTTTTGCCAGGGAGAGTACACCCACATCGGCCATGATCGCAGCGTCCACGCCAACCTCGTTCAAATACTCCAGCCACTCCGGCAGGCGGACGATCTCGTCATTCCGGGGCATGGTATTGCAGGTCACGTGAACCTTGACCCCTCTGCTGTGGCACAGCTGCACGGCCTCTTTCAGCTCCTCGGGGCTGAAATTCCCCGCAAAGGACCGCATACCAAACGTCGTACCAGCCAGATAGACCGCGTCGGCACCGTAGGCCACCGCCATCCGCAGCCGCTCCATATCCCCTGCGGGGGCCAGCAGCTCGATCTTTTTATCAGCCATCTTCTTTCTCCTTTTTTGCTGAAAACGGGGCTGGGGTCCAAGGCCCCAGCCCCGTTCCGTTATTTCTTGTAGAGTTCCTGAGAGGCAATGAACTTCTGGTGCTCCTCATACGTCTTGAAGAAGTGGTGCACCTTATCATCACCCAGGGCGTAATAGTAGTAGTTGCTCTTTTCCGGGTGCATGGCCGCGCGGATGGAGTCCATGCCGGGGTTGCAGATGGGTCCGGGCGGCAGACCCTTATACTTATACGTGTTGTAGGGGGAATCAATGGCCTTGTCCGCCTCGGTCGGCACCTTGCCGCCATTCAGATAGGCCAGAGTCGCGTCAATTTGGAGGTACCCGGCTGTACCGGCCTTGGGGTTATTGAGTCGGTTATAGATGACCGAAGCAATGAGCGCCCGGTCCGTTCCGTCTGTCTCCTTCTCGATGAGGGATGCCACCGTCAGCACCTCATGCATGGTCTTGCCGGAATTGGTGATCTCCTCCCGGAGCTCATCGGTGATACGGCTGTCGAAGTTCACCAGCAGCTTGTTGATGGCGTACAGGGGGCTGTGGGGGGTGTAGAAGGTATAGGTATCCGGGTAGAGGTAGCCCTCCAGTCGGCCGGCATCCCCCAGAGGAAGGTCCTTCAGGAAGGAGAACTGGTAATCGTGCTCTGCGGCCTCCTTTTTGAGGTCCTCCGCCGTGGCCACCCCCTTCTCCTCCAGCAGTTCAAAGATCTGCTGGGTGGAGTAGCCCTCCGGGATGACGACCGACACCTCCGCCTTGGTGGCCGAGTTCACGCTCATACCGGCGATCAGAGCGCGGTAATCCATATCGGTGTTCAGGGTATAGGTTCCCATTGTCACCTTGTCCTTGCTGTGGGTAATGGTGGCAAAGAGTTTAAAGAGGGTTCGGTACTGAATCAGCCCCTCCTTATCCAGACGCTTGGCCACGTCGCCGAAGGAGTCCTCTGCGGTGATGGTAATGGTCACCGTCTTGGGCTTCTTATTGAGCGCCAGCACATCGTTGGCCATCGCCCAGCCCACACAGGCCAGCAGAATGGACACACCGATCACGCCCACCGCATACAGCATGGCAAAGCTTGCCCCCACCTGTTTTTTGCGGCTTGCGCGGCGATCGTTCCGGTTATGTTCCCGGTGGCCTTCCCGGCGGTCATCATAGCGATCATACCGCTCGCGCCGGCCGCGGCTGTCGGATCGGCGGTCGTCCCTTGGGCTGCGGCTTCTTCGTTCCTGTGGCATAGATTCAGCTCCTAACGTTTTCCCATCTCTGTCACCGTGGACAGGGAGTCTCCATAGTATAGTTCAGAACGCGGGATTCCTTCTCCCGCAGGGTAAGTGAGGTGAAGCGATATGTGTAACTGCTGCAATAACAATTGCTGCTGCGGCGGCTACGGCGGCTACGGCGGCTGCGGATGCCTGTGGATCATCATCCTCATCATCATCCTGTTCTGCTGCTGCGGCGGCGGCTGGGGCAATAACTGCGGCTGCTGTGACTGCTGCGGCAACAACTGCTGCGGCAACAACAACTGCGGCTGCAACGACAACTGCGGGTGCTGCTGACATAAGTCCCGACACGGGCGGAGAGAAAACCAGTTTCTCTCCGCCCCGCTTTCTCATCAGAAGGACAAGCTCTGGCGTTCGGTGAGCAGCACATCCACCTTGCTGTCGTGGGCCTCTGTCGGCACCTCGTCCTGGAGGACCACATCGCGGCACAGCCCGACGGTATCCCCTTCATAATGTTCCAGCCAGCGGTCATAGTAGCCGCCGCCGAAGCCCAGTCGATAGCCGCGGCGGTCATAGCACACCGCCGGCACCAGCACCAGGTCCACCTGCGCCCTGTCGATAAGGGGGCTGGACGGATCAGGCTCCCAGATGCCGAAGCCCGCATCGATCATGGGCCGCTCCGGTACATACTGGGGCAGCTCCATCAAATGTCCCGGAAGCATACGGGGCAGACAGATGGTCTTGCCCTGTGCCACCAGCTCTTTGATCAGAACCGAGGTGTCAGGCTCCTTGCCTGCGATTCCCCAGAATCCGAAAATAGTTTTGGCCTTCTGCACCTGGGGCAGGGCCAGGAATTTTTCAAACAGAGCCGCGTCGCTTCGCTTCAGCTCCTCCGCCGTCAGGGCGGACAGCTGCTTGCGCACCTGCTGACGCAGTGTTTTCTTCTTTTCAGCCATAGCAGACACTGCTGCGCACCTCCTCTGCCTTTTCGGGCCCGGCCAGGAGCTCCACCAGCTTCAGACCAAAGTCGAACGCGGAACCTGCGGCACGGCCGGTGACGATCTTCCCGTCCACCACGACGCTCTCGTTCTGGGGCAGGCCGTCCATGAGCCCGTGCTCCATGCCGGGGTAACAGGTGGCTTTCTTTCCACGCAGGTGGCCCCACTTGCCCAGTAGGGTAGGGGCGGCGCAGATCGCAGCCACCCAGATATCACGGTCGACCGCCTCCTGCACCATAGCCGCCACCGCGGGATCTTTGTCCAGATTATGAACGCCAATGCCTCCGCCGGGCAGCACAATCATATCTGTCCTGGTCAGATCGATCTCGGCCAGTGCACAGTCTGCCTTCACCGTAAGGCCGTGCCCGCCCATTTTGTCAAGTTTCTTGTGGGAGGCAAGCTCTGTCTCGATCCCAGCCCGCCGAAGCAGGTCCAGGGGGACCAGGGCCTCTGCTTCCTCAAACCCGTTTGCCAGCAGAATGTAGACCATAGTGACCTCCTAATTTCGCCCAAACACCGTTTGGGCGTTTTTTAGTTTCGCTTAAACCGCTCCCCGGCGGCCTTCACCAGCACCAGGGGCAGCTTTGCCATGCGGCCGATACGCTTGGGTTCCTTTTTGAGGCGGTAAGCCCACTCCAAACCCATTTTCTGCCATTTCTCAGGCGCGCGCTCCACCTTTCCAGCGAACACATCCAGCGCGCCGCCCATGCCGATGGCCAGCTTTGCACCGGTGTGCTGCCCCCAGCGGGCCATCCACTTCTCCTGCTTGGGCGCACCCAGGCAGACAAACAGCAGGTCGGGACGGGCATCGGCCACCTTGACCAGCACTTCCTGCTCGTCCTTAAAATAGCCGTCCTGCGTTCCGCACAGCACGATGTTGGGGTGGCTCTCCAAAATACGGCGACCGGCCTCCTCCGCCACACCGGGCTTGGCCCCCAGCAGGAAAAGCCGGCCTTCCATCTCGTTCAGTACATCCAGCATGGCCTCGCCGAACTCGATGCCGGGCAGCCGGGTTTTAAGCGGGGTACCCAGGATCTTGGCGGAATAGACCACGCCAATGCCGTCGGGCAGCACCAGGTCCGCCCCGTTCAGCACCCGGAGAAACTCCGGGTCCTTCTCCGCAGCCAGGATGAATTCCGGGTTTGGAGTGACCACATAGTGAAAGCGGTCCTCCCTCAGCAGCTGCGCGCCACGGGCATTGACCTCCTCCCGGGTCATATTATCAAAGTTGATGCCTAGTATTTCAGTCTTCAAAATTTCCGATCCTCCATAAGTCACCGAAGCGGGAGACCTTCACGGCGACTGCGTCAAATGGGCAATCCACGCCATGTTATTTTATCATTTTACCATGCTCAGACCGAAAAGTCTATGAATTTTCCTTGAAGGTTTCCCCGCTTCCAAACCCCAGAAGGCGGGCTTTCCCCTCGTATTATAGCCAATTGGCTAAGGTTTAGTATAACTTTTTAGTTATGGATATGTGTGTATTTTCATGTTAATTTATGAAATTTTATGTTAAAACCCGGTTTTTACTTGCTTTGCAAGAAAAAAACAGTTATACTATAACGCAAGAGAGCGGGACCGGCCGTAAGCCGGCCTTTTCCAAAGCGAATTTATTTTATATCAACCATCGTTTTAGGAGGAGTTTTTATGAAGGTAGCAGTTATTGGTGCCGGTACGATGGGTCGGGGCATTGCCCAGATCTTCGCCCAGAAGGGCCACACTGTCCTGATGTACGCCAGCAGCCCCGCATCCGCACAGCGCCACAAAGATCAGTTGAATGCCTCTTTGAGCAAGCGCGTCGCCAAAGGCAAGATGGCTCAGGAGGACCTGGATGCCATGTTGGCCAACATTCTGATCCCCGAGGAGAAGTCTGCCGCTTCCGACGCTGATCTGATCATCGAGTGCGTGAAAGAAGATATGGCCACCAAGAAGTCCCTGTTCACGGAGTTGGATGCCCTGTGCAAGCCCGAGACCGTCTTTGCCTCCAACACCTCCTCTCTGCCCATTACCGATATGGCCCACGGTCTGAACCACCCCCTGATCGGTATGCACTTCTTCAACCCCGTGCCCACCATGCGCCTGATCGAGATCATCCGCGGTCTGAACACCCCCGATGAGACCTTCCAGTTCACCTACGATCTGGCCCTCAGCCTGGGCAAGGACCCCGTTGAGGTGAAGGAGTCCCCCGGTTTCGTGGTCAATAAGCTGCTGATCCCCATGATCAACGATGCAATCGGCCTGGTCGAGACTGGCGCCGCCTCTGTGGAGGACATCGACAAGTCCATGCAGCTGGGTGCAAACCACCCCATGGGCCCTCTGGCTCTGGGCGATTTCATCGGTCTGGACGTGTGTCTGGCCATCATGGAGACGCTGTACACCGAGTTCGGCGATTCCAAGTACCGCCCCACCTATCTGCTGAAAAAGATGGTCCGCGGCGGACGCCTGGGCCGCA
>JAHHSC010000037.1 GCA_020025455.1 Lawsonibacter sp.
TATGATGAAGCGCCGTGGGCGAACGGATTAGTCCTTGGTCTCCAGCTCGATGGAGCCGATCTCGAAGGACAGATCATCCTCCTCGGCCTCGGGGACCTCAGCGGTCTCCTCCGTCTCCTGAGCGGGGGCCTGGGGAGCTTCGGCACCCACCAGATTTCCCTCATCGTCGATGACATCAGCCTTGCGGTACTGAGCCAGACCGGAACCGGCGGGGATCAGCTTACCGATGATGACGTTCTCCTTCAGACCCAGCAGGTGGTCCACCTTACCCTTGATGGCAGCCTCGGTCAGGACCTTGGTGGTCTCCTGGAAGGAGGCGGCGGAGAGGAAGGACTCGGTGGCCAGAGAGGCCTTGGTGATACCCATCATCAGTCTGGTGCAGGTGGGCAGACGCAGCTCCTCACCGGCCTCGTTGGTCTCGCCGGCGTCGATGCGGGCCTGGACGGCCTCCTCGGCATCGCGGAACTCGATGATGTCGATGGTGGAACCGGACAACAGATCGGAGTCGCCGGAGTCCTCGACGCGGACCTTCCGCATCATCTGACGGACGATGACCTCGATATGCTTATCGTTGGTGTCAACGCCCTGCTGACGGTAGACCTTCTGAACCTCGCGGATCAGGTAGTCGTGAGCAGCCTCGACGCCGCGGATACGCAGGACCTCGTGGGGGCTCAGGGCGCCTTCGGTCAGGGCAAGACCCTTCTCAACCACATCGCCGTCCTTCACCTTGATGCCGGCGGAGTAGGGCAGAGCATAGGTGACCACTTCGCCGTCGTCGGCCGTGATGGACAGGTTGCACATGACGTTGCGCTTGGTCTCTTCGATGCTCACGCGGCCGGAGATCTCGGCCAGCTGTGCCATCTTCTTGGGCTTGCGGGCCTCGAACAGTTCCTCAACTCGGGGAAGACCCTGGGTGATATCGCCGCCGGCAACGCCGCCGGTGTGGAACGTACGCATGGTCAGCTGAGTACCAGGCTCGCCGATGGACTGAGCGGCGATGATACCGACCGCCTCGCCGGCGCCAACAGGCTCGCCGATGGCCAGGTTGATGCCGTAGCACTTGGCACACACGCCGCTGCGGGCGCGGCAGGTGAGCACAGAGCGGACCTTGGCGGAGTGGATGCCATGGGCCTCCAGCAGCTCGGCGTCTGTCTTACGCATCATGGTGTTGTGGTCGATCAGGACCTCACCGGTGACAGGATCAACGATGTCGTCGGTGGGATAACGACCGTGGATACGCTCGGCGAAGGTCTCGATGACCTGGCCGTACTCCTCGATCTCGCTGACCTCGATACCATCGCGGGTACCGCAGTCGTCCTCACGGATGATGACCTCCTGAGAGACATCGACCAGACGACGGGTCAGGTAACCAGAGTCGGCGGTACGCAGAGCGGTATCGGCCATGCCCTTACGGGCGCCTCTGGAGGAGATGAAGTACTCCAGAACGGACAGACCTTCACGGAAGTTGGACTTAATGGGAATTTCGATGGTACGACCGGCGGTATCGGCCATCAGGCCACGCATACCAGCCAGCTGACGGATCTGAGCCATAGAACCACGGGCACCGGAGTCCGCCATCATGAAGATGGGGTTGTACTGGTTCATGCAGCTCTGCAGGGCCTGGGTGACGTCAGCGGTGGTCTTTTCCCAGGTGGAGACGGACAGACGATACCGCTCGTCGTTGGTGATCAGACCGCGGCGATACTGCTTGTCGATCTTGATGATCTCCTGCTCGGCCTCGTGGATCAGCTCATACTTGTTGCTGGGGACGGTCATGTCGGCGATGGCAACGGTCAGAGATCCGCGGGTGGAGTAGTGGTAACCCAGATCCTTGATGTCGTCCAGAACACGGGCAGACTCGGTGAAGCCATGCTTGGTGATGCAGCGCTCGATGATCTTGCCCAGCTGCTTTTTGCCGACCACGAAGTTGATCTCGGGGTCGAACATGGTCTCGGGATCGGTACGATCCACAAAGCCCAGATCCTGAGGCACGGCCTCGTTATAGATAAGACGGCCCACGCTGGTCTCAACCAGCTTATGCTTCGTCTCGCCGTCCACCTCACGGAACACACGGACCTTGATGGGGGTGTGCAGGGTGACAACACCGGAGTCGTAAGCCAGCATAGCCTCGTCCTTGTCAGCAAAGACATGGCCCAGCTCGCCCTCGTCACGGATGAAGGTCAGATAGTAGGCACCCAGAATCATATCCTGAGTGGGGATGGTAACCGGGCTTCCGTCCTGAGGACGCAGCAGGTTGTTGGCGGACAGCATCAGCATACGGGCCTCGGTCTGAGCCTCGGCGGACAGGGGGACGTGAACGGCCATCTGGTCGCCGTCGAAGTCCGCGTTAAAGGCGGTACAGGCCAGGGGGTGCAGCTTGATGGCGCGGCCCTCCACCAGGACGGGCTCGAACGCCTGAATACCCAGGCGGTGCAGCGTAGGTGCGCGGTTGAGCATAACGGGGTGGTCCTTGATGACGAACTCCAGAGCATCCCAAACCTCGGGCTCGCCCTTTTCCACCATCTTCTTGGCGGCCTTGATGTTGTTGGCCTTGCCGTCGTCCACCAGCTTCTTCATAACGAAGGGGCGGAACAGCTCAATGGCCATCTCCTTGGGCAGACCGCACTGATAGATCTTCAGGCTGGGGCCGACCACGATAACGGAACGGCCGGAGTAGTCCACGCGCTTACCAAGCAGGTTCTGACGGAAACGGCCCTGCTTGCCCTTCAGCATATCAGACAGCGATTTCAGAGCGCGGTTGTTTGCACCGGTGACGGCACGGCCCCGGCGGCCGTTGTCGATCAGGGCGTCCACAGCCTCCTGCAGCATACGCTTCTCGTTGCGGACGATGATGTCAGGGGCATTCAGGTCCATCAGCCGCTTCAGACGGTTGTTGCGGTTGATGACACGGCGGTACAGGTCGTTCAGATCGGAGGAGGTGAATCGGCCGCCGTCCAGCTGGACCATGGGACGGATCTCGGGGGGGATGACGGGCAGAACGTCAATGATCATCCACTCCGGCTTGTTGCCGGAGAGACGGAAAGCGTCCACAACCTCCAGCCGCTTGACAATGCGGGCCTTCTTCTGCCCGGAGGCAGTTTTCAGCTCGGCACGCAGGGAGGTGCTCAGCTGCTCCAGATCCAGCTTCTGGAGCAGCTTCTTGACGGCTTCGGCGCCCATGCCGGCGTCAAAATCGTCCTCGTACTTTTCACGCATGTCCTGGTACTCACGCTCAGAGAGAATCTGGTTCTGAGACAGAGGGGAGAGACCGGGATCAATGACAATATAGGCGGCGAAGTAGAGAACTTTCTCCAGGATACGGGGGCTGATGTCCAGCAGCAGGCCCATCCGGGAGGGGATGCCCTTAAAGTACCAGATGTGGGAAACGGGAGCGGCCAGCTCAATATGGCCCATGCGCTCACGGCGAACTTTGGCACGGGTGATCTCCACACCGCACCGGTCACAGACCTTACCCTTGTAGCGGATCTTCTTATACTTGCCGCAGTTACATTCCCAATCCTTGGTGGGACCAAAGATCTTTTCGCAGAACAGTCCGTCCTTTTCGGGCTTCAGAGTGCGGTAGTTGATGGTCTCAGGGCGGGTGACCTCGCCGTAGGACCATTCGCGGATCTGCTCAGGGGAGGCGATACCGATCTTAATTGCGTCAAATTCAGCGTAACTCATGTTTTGATCTCCTCCCTTACTTACTCATCGTCCCCGGTCATGTCGCCGTCCTCGGTGAGGAACTCGGCACCCTCCAGGGTCAGATCGTCGTCATCGCTGCTCTCCTTAAAGGAATAACCACCGGCAGCAGCGAAGTCAGCGGCATCCTTTGTATAAGTGAACTCTTCGTCCCGGTCGTAGTAGTCGTCGCGGACGGGCTGGTAATCATCCTCGTCCTCGTCCTTCAGCTCGATCTCGTCGCCGTTAGAGTCCAGCACCTTCACATCCAGACACAGGGCCTGCAGTTCCTTAATCAGAACCTTGAAGGATTCGGGCACACCGGGCTTGGGCACGTTCAGACCCTTCACGATCGCCTCATAGGTCTTGACACGGCCGGTGATATCGTCGGACTTGACGGTCAGGATCTCCTGCAGGGTGTAGGCAGCGCCGTAAGCCTCCAGAGCCCAAACCTCCATCTCGCCGAAGCGCTGACCGCCGAACTGAGCCTTGCCGCCCAGAGGCTGCTGGGTGACCAGAGAGTAGGGGCCGGTGGCGCGGGCGTGGATCTTATCATCGACCAGGTGGTGCAGCTTCAGGAAGTAGACGTAGCCAACCGTGACGGGGTTATCGAACCGCTCGCCGGTACGGCCGTCATACAGCCAATTCTTACCATCCACCAGACGGAGCTTGCCTTCCTTTTGGAGACGGTTCACCAGCTCGGTGTCCTCCATCTCCTCCTCTGTGAGGGCCATCAGATCGCCGTCAGACTCGTCCTTGACGTACAGCTGCTTGCCGATCAGAGGCTCGTTGACACCAACCTGGCGGTCCAGACCGGCCAGCTTCAGACAGTCCAGGATCTCCTCCTCGTTGGCGCCGTTGAAGATGGGAGTGGCCACCTTCCAGCCCAGGGTCTTGGCGGCATAGCCCAGATGGACCTCCAGCACCTGACCGATGTTCATACGGGAAGGCACGCCCAGGGGATTCAGAACGATGTCCAGAGGAGTGCCGTCGGGCAGGAAGGGCATGTCCTCCTGAGGCAGAATACGGGAAACGACACCCTTGTTGCCGTGACGGCCGGCCATCTTATCACCCACAGAGATCTTGCGCTTCTGAGCGATATAGACGCGGACGACGCGGTTAACACCGGGGGACAGCTCATCGCCGTTCTCACGGTCGAAGATCTTTACATCCACCACGATGCCGTACTCGCCGTGGGGCACCTTCAAAGAGGTGTCACGGACCTCACGGGCCTTCTCACCGAAGATGGCGCGCAGCAGCTTCTCCTCCGCGGTGGCCTCGGCCTCGCCCTTGGGCGTGACCTTGCCCACCAGGTAGTCGCCGGAGTGGACCTCGGCACCCACGCGGATGATGCCGTGCTCGTCCAGATCCTTCAGGGCGTCCTCGCCCACGTTGGGGATATCGCGGGTGATGGTCTCGGGGCCCAGCTTGGTGTCGCGGGCCTCGGTCTCATACTCCTCGATGTGGATGGAGGTGAACACATCGTCCTTGACCATGCGCTCGTTCAGCAGGACGGCGTCCTCGTAGTTGTAACCTTCCCAGGTCATGAAGCCCATCAGAATGTTGCGGCCCAGGGCAATCTCGCCGTGGTCGGTGGAGGGACCGTCAGCCAGAACGTCGTGGTAGTCTACACGCTGGCCCACATCCACGATGGGACGCTGGTTAATGCAGGTGGTGTGGTTGGAGCGCAGGTACTTGGTCAGGCGGTACTCCTTGACCTGACCGTTATCATAAGCCACGGTGATGTACCGGGCAGATACCTTGGTGACGGTACCGGGTCCCTCAGCCAGAATAACGACCTCAGAGTCGATGCAGTTCTTGTGCTCCTGACCGGTGGCTACAACGGGAGCCTCGGGGCGGAGCAGAGGCACGGCCTGACGCTGCATGTTAGCGCCCATCAGAGCACGGTTTGCGTCATCGTTCTGCAGGAAGGGGATCATGGCGGTAGCCACGGAGACCATCATCTTGGGGGAGACGTCAACGTAGTCCACAGCGTGCTTATCAACGGACACGGTCTCGTTGCGGCGGCGGGCGGTGATACGCTCGTTGATGAAGCAGTTATTCTCGTCCAGAGGCTCTGTGGCCTGACCGACGGTGAACTCATCTTCCACGTCAGCGGTCATGTAGACGATCTCGTCGGTGACCTGGGCCTTCTCCTTATCCACCTTGCAGTAGGGGGCCTCGATGAAGCCGAACCGGTTGATGCGGGCGTAGGAGGCCAGGTAGGAGATCAGGCCGATGTTAGGACCTTCGGGCGTCTCAATGGGGCACAGGCGGCCATAGTGGCTGTAGTGGATGTCTCGGACATCGAACGAGGCGCGGTCACGGGACAGACCGCCGGGACCCAGAGCGGACAGACGCCGCTTGTGAGTCAGCTCAGCCAGCGGGTTGGTCTGGTCCATAAACTGGCTCAGAGGACTGGAGCCAAAGAACTCCTTGATGGCGGCGGTGACGGGCCGGATATTGATGAGGCTCTGGGGGGTGACCGTGTCAACGTCCTGGGTGGTCATGCGCTCGCGGATCACGCGCTCCATACGGCTAAAGCCGATGCGGAACTGGTTCTGGATCAGCTCGCCCACGCAGCGCAGACGGCGGTTGCCAAGGTGATCGATATCGTCGGGCTGACCGGCGCCATGGGCCAGGCAGTTCAGATAGTTGATGGAGGCCATGATGTCCTCCAGAATGATGTGCTTGGGGATCAGATCATCGTGGTGGTCACGGATCTGCTCCTTCAGCTCCTCGCCGGAGTACTGATCCAGCAGCTCGCACAGAACGGGGAAGAACACCATCTCGTCCACATCGACCTCAGCGGGGTCGAAGTCCACGAAATTCTCCAGGTGAACCATGTTGTTGGAGAAAACCTTCACGTTCTTGCCGTCGATATCCAGGGTGACCTCGTTTACGCCGCGGTCGTCCAGCTCGTGGGCGCGCTCGCGGGAGAGAACCTCGCCGGCTTCGGCGATGATCTCGCCGGTGCGGGGGTCAGCCACGGGCATGGCCAGCTTTTGGTTGACCAGACGGTTCCACAGAGCCATCTTTTTATTGAACTTATAGCGGCCCACAGCGGACAGGTCGTACCGGCGGGGGTCATAGAAGGTGGCATCCAGCAGGGACTCAGCGGAATCCACCGTGGGAGGCTCGCCGGGACGCAGCTTGCGGTAGATCTCCAGCAGAGCTTCCTCGTAGGTCTTGCAGGAGTCCTTCTCCAGGGTAGCCAGAATACGATCGTCCTCGCCGAACATCTCGATGATCTCGGCATCGGTCTTGGGACCCAGAGCACGGATCAGACAGGTAACGGGCAGCTTGCGATTCTTGTCAATGCGGACATAGAACACATTGTTGAGGTCCGTCTCATACTCCAGCCAGGCACCACGGTAGGGGATGACGGTGGTGGTGTAGGTGAGGTTGTCGGCCTTGTCGGCGGTACGGGTGTAGTACATACCGGGGGAACGGACGATCTGGGACACGATGACACGTTCAGCGCCATTGATCACAAAGGTGCCGGCGTTCGTCATAATGGGGAAATCGCCCATGAAAATCTCCTGGGCGTTGATGGTGCCGTTTACCAGGTTGTGCAGCTGCACCTTCACCTTGATGGGGGCGGCGTACGTGGCGTCACGGGCCTTGCACTCCTCCACGGTGTACTTGGGCTTCTCGTCCATAGAGAAGTCGATGAAGGACAGCTCCATCTTGCCGGTGTAGTCGCCGATGGTGCCCACGTCCTTGAATACCTCTCTCAGGCCGGTATCCAGAAACCACTGGTAGGAAGTTTTCTGGACCTCCAGCAGGTTGGGCATCTCCAGGATCTCCTGGTAACGAGCAAAGCTCTTACGAAGAGTCTTGCCAAAGTAGACATCCTTGGCTCGCTTGTTGACCCGCTCGCGGATCTGTTCCATGCTTTCCTTGACCATGCTAAAAAATCAACTCGCTTTCTTCTTTCATCAACGGTTGGTTCTTCCAATTACGCTCCAGATGCAGGGAAAAACGGCACTTTTGCCGTCGCTTTGCACAAGTTGGGCAAAGCCCCACTTTTCCGCACACCCGGATGCGTTGCTAAATTTGCCTTACAGTCTCTTGCCAAGAAACCGTATCCATGCTACACTACGTCCAGAGCTTGGGTGACCAGGCTTTTTGGTGTATATATACATGAGAGCATTTCATTATACTATGCAAAGAAGGGGATTGTCAAGACTTTCCCCCTCTTTTTTTGCCAACCAGACCTTTTATATGCTTTTCATGGCAATACACCGGAAATAAGTGAAAATTATAGCAGATTTGTTCTTGACGGGAAGTCGTCTGCATGCTATAATTCGATATTGCGGTGGTAGGGGTATTTTGCCCTTTTACCCGATGAAACGCCTCTGTTCACCCAGAGGAGAGGAGGGCACCGAGATGCTGAGTGAATTGAACGTGGCCGAGAAGGTCGTGGGAGCCAAACAGGTCAAGCGCGCCGTCAATGACGGCCGTGCCAGAAAGCTGTTTCTGGCTGCCGATGCCGATCCCAGGGTCACGGAACCTTTGTCTATGCTGGCTGCCGAAAAAGGTGTGCGCGTGGAGGAGGTCCCCACCATGAAAGAACTTGGCACCGCCTGCGGCATCGCCGTGGGAAGCGCGGCTGCCGCCGTTCTTTAAATTCTTTTGTTTTTAACAGGTATAGGAATCGCTTGTACCTGTTAAAATATATATCGCCCTACGGGGCACCATTGTGGAAAGGAGGAAACTCAATGCCTACTTTTAATCAGCTGGTTCGCAAGGGCCGTCAGCAGGTGACCTACAAGTCCACCTCTCCCGCTCTGCAGCATGGCCTGAACACCCTGAAGAACGCCCAGACCGATCTGCCTTCTCCTCAGAAGAGAGGTGTCTGCACCGCGGTTCGTACTTCTACTCCTAAGAAGCCTAACTCCGCTCTGCGTAAGATCGCCCGTGTTCGTCTGACCAACGGTTACGAGGTCACCGCCTACATCCCCGGCGTCGGCCACAACCTGCAGGAGCACTCTGTCGTCATGATCCGTGGCGGCCGTGTTAAGGACCTGCCCGGTGTGCGTTACCACATCATCCGCGGCTCTCTGGATACCCAGGGCGTCAACGGCCGTATGCAGGCCCGTTCCAAGTACGGTGCCAAGCGTCCCAAGGCCGGCAAGAAGTAAGCTCATTTTTGAGACTGCTTCGGACAAGTGATTGTCCACACTGAATTGCATTGTGCGTTTCGCGCAAGGCAAGCGCCTTGCCGAGCGTTTATACCATATATATGGGTAGACCTCGGACAGGCATTACACGGAACGAACGAAGTCGTTTCGAGTACCTATGAAATCATTTTATATGAAGGAGGGAAGCAACGTGCCCAGAAGAGGAAATGTACCCAAGCGGGAGGTTCTGCCTGATCCGCTTTACAACTCCGTCCTGGTTACCAAGCTCACCAACAGCATCATGCTGGATGGCAAGAAGGGCGTGGCTCAGAAGGTGGTTTACGGCGCCTTCGATATCGTCAAGGAAAAGACCGGCAAGGAGCCCATGGAGGTTTATACCCAGGCTCTTGAGAACATCATGCCCTCCCTGGAGGTCAAGGCCCGTCGTGTCGGCGGCGCTACCTACCAGGTGCCTATCGAGGTTCGTCCCGAGCGTCGACAGACCCTCGGCCTGCGCTGGCTGACCACTTATGCCCGCGCTCGTGGTGAGAAGACCATGAAGGAACGTCTGGCTGGCGAGATTATGGATGCCGCCAACAACACCGGTTCCGCTGTGAAGAAGCGTGAGGATACTCACAAGATGGCGGAGTCCAACAAGGCCTTTGCCCACTACCGCTGGTAATTAGGGAGGTAGTAAAATGGCAAGAAAAGTTTCTCTGGAAAACACCAGAAACATCGGTATCATGGCTCATATCGACGCCGGTAAGACCACGACCACCGAGCGTATTCTGTACTACACTGGTGTTAACTACAAGATCGGCGAGACCCACGAGGGTACCGCCACTATGGACTGGATGGCTCAGGAGCAGGAGCGTGGTATTACCATCACTTCCGCTGCTACCACCTGCTACTGGCAGGGCACAAAGCACCAGTTCCCCCAGACTCGTCTGAACATCATCGACACCCCGGGCCACGTGGACTTCACCGTTGAGGTGGAGCGCTCCCTGCGCGTGCTGGACGGTTCCGTTACCGTCATGTGCGCCAAGGGCGGCGTTGAGCCTCAGTCTGAGACCGTTTGGCGTCAGGCTGACACCTACCGCGTCCCCCGCATGATCTACGTCAACAAGATGGACATCATGGGCGCCGACTTCTACAATGTTCTGAACATGATTCACGACCGTCTGAAGTGTAATGCCGTTCCCATCCAGCTGCCCATCGGTGCTGAGGATACCTTCAAGGGTATCATCGACCTGGTGGAGATGAAGGCTGACATCTATTATGATGATATGGGCAACGACATGCGCGAGGAGGACATTCCTGCTGACATGCTGGAGAAGGCTCAGGAGTATCGCACTCGCATGATCGACGCTTGCGCCGACATCGATGATGAGATCATGATGCTGGCTCTGGAAGAGCAGGAAATCCCCGGCGACATGATTCGCCGCGCACTGCGCAAGGGCACCATTGACAACGAGATCGTCCCTGTTACCTGCGGTACCTCTTACCGCAACAAGGGCGTTCAGAAGCTGCTGGATGCCATTGTCGACTTCATGCCCTCCCCTGTGGACATCCCCGCCATCAAGGGTATTGACCCTGATACCGAGGAAGAGGACGAGCGTCCCGCTGACGATAATGCCCCCTTCTCCGCTCTGGCGTTCAAGATTGCCACCGATCCCTTCGTTGGCCGTCTGTCCTTCGTGCGTGTGTACTCCGGCGTTCTGACGACCGGTTCCACCGTGCTGAACTCCACCAAGAACGTTAAGGAGCGCATCGGCCGTATTCTGCAGATGCACGCTAACCACCGTGAGGACATCGAGTCCGTCCACTCCGGCGATATCGCCGCGGTTGTCGGTCTGAAGAACTCCACCACCGGTGATACCCTGTGTGACCCCGCTCACCCCATCATTCTGGAGTCCATGGAGTTCCCCGAGCCTGTTATCCGTGTCGCCATCGAGCCCAAGACCAAGGCTGGTCAGGAGAAGATGGGTCTGGCTCTGGTTAAGCTGGCTGAGGAGGACCCCACCTTCCGTACCTGGACTGACGAGGAGACTGGTCAGACCATCATTGCCGGTATGGGCGAGCTTCACCTGGAGATCATCGTGGACCGTCTGCTCCGCGAGTTTAAGGTGGAGGCCAACGTCGGCGCTCCCCAGGTCGCCTACAAGGAGACCATCAAGAAGTCTGTTGAGCAGGACACCAAGTATGCCCGTCAGTCCGGCGGTAAGGGCCAGTACGGTCACGTTAAGATCCGTGTTGAGCCCAACGAGCCTGGTAAGGGTTACGAGTTCGTCAACGCCATCGTTGGCGGCGCTATCCCCAAGGAGTATATCCCCGCTGTCGATGCCGGTATCCAGGGTGCTATGCTCAACGGCGTGCTGGCTGGTTTTCCCGTTGTTGACGTGAAGGTCACCCTGTACGATGGCTCTTATCACGAGGTCGACTCCTCCGAGATGGCCTTTAAGATTGCCGGTTCTATGGCCTTCAAGGAGGCCTGCCGCAAGGCTGACCCCTGCCTGCTGGAGCCCATGATGAAGGTTGCGGTTATCGCTCCCGACGAGTATCTGGGCAATGTCATCGGCGACCTGAACAGCCGCCGCGGCATGATCCAGGGTCAGGAGTCCCGTCCCGGTGCAATTGAGGTTGATTCTCTGGTGCCTCTGGCCAACATGTTTGGCTACGCTACCGACCTGCGTTCCTCCACTCAGGGCCGCGGTCAGTACTCCATGGAGCCCCACAGCTATGTGGAGATCCCCAGAAGCATCGCCGATAAGATTATCGCCGAGCGCGGCCGCAATCAGGATTAATTTCTGATTCGCGCCTAAAAAATGGACTTGCATTTATATCAGGAATAGGATAAAATGTTCCTGATATAATGCACCCAAATGAAACAATACCGATATATTAAGGAGGAAATTCCAATGGCTAAGGCAAAATTCGAGCGCACTAAGCCCCATGTTAACATCGGCACCATCGGTCACGTCGACCACGGCAAGACCACTCTGACCGCTGCTATCACCAAGTACCTGTCCCTGACTGGCGGCGCCTCTTTCGAGGACTACTCCAGCATCGATAAGGCTCCCGAGGAGCGCGAGCGCGGCATTACCATCAACACCTCTCACGTTGAGTACGAGACTGCTAACCGTCACTATGCTCACGTTGACTGCCCGGGCCACGCCGACTATATCAAGAACATGATCACCGGCGCTGCTCAGATGGACGGTGCTATCCTGGTTATCG
>JAHHSC010000038.1 GCA_020025455.1 Lawsonibacter sp.
ACAAGAAAAAACGGCTGGAATTTTGTCAACTAGAGGTTGACACGGGTAAAAACGGTCAAAATATTCCCGGTTAGCTTGACACAAACGCGGTACAATGATAATATAATAGCCTGTAACGAGCGCAAGGAACGGAAAGAGTAGCGCCATCGTCAAGGCACAGAGAGGGTCCCTCACCGGCTGAAAGGGGACCTGCGGCGGCGGGGTGTGAAGTGCATCCGGGAGCGTGGGGCGTAATGGCCCCCGGTTCGGCACCGATAGCCGCCGGCCAAGTGAGAAATGAGAGTGGAACCGCGAGTTTGTCGCCTCTTATGCCTGTAGTGGGTGTGAGAGGTTTTTTGTTTGTCCAAATTCAGGCAGATGCAGACCGCGCACCCCACCGAACTCACGTCTGACTTGTAGGAGGAAGCCATGTTTCAATCACTCAACGAGCTTTTAGGCGCATACCAGCGCCGCGATCCTGCTGCACGGTCCAAGCTGGAAATATTCCTGCTGTATCAGGGCGTGCACGCAGTTTTGTACCACAGGTTGGCCCACTGGCTCTACGGTCACCACTGCAGATTTCTGGCCCGGTTTGTCTCGCAGTGGAGCCGCTTCTGGACGGGCATTGAAATACATCCCGGAGCCCAAATCGGCAAGAACCTGGTCATTGACCATGGTATGGGTATCGTGATCGGCGAGACGGCCGAGGTTGGCGACGACTGTCTGATTTATCACGGTGTCACCCTGGGCGGAACCGGCAAGGACCATGGCAAGCGCCACCCGACCATCGGGAATAATGTTCTCATCAGCTGCGGCGCCAAGGTGCTCGGCCCCTTCAAGGTGGGGGATAACGCCCGCATCGCGTCCAATGCTGTGGTGCTCAGTGAGGTACCGGCCAACGCCACCGCCGTGGGTATCCCGGCCCAGATCGTCCGTATTGCCGGTCAGACCACCCATTACGCTGACGAGGTGGACCAGACCAGTGTGAAAAACCCCACCTTGGAAAAAATCGCGGCTCTGTCGGCCCGGCTGGACCTGGTGGAGCGCATTTTAGATGAAGAGTTTATGGAGCGCAAGGGCTTGAAGAAGCCAGAGCCTCCCCGTACAAACGAGGAAGAAAAGGAGTAATACGATATGCTGCTATACAATTCCGCTACCCATAAGAAGGAGCCCTTTGTCACCCACACCCAAAACCACGTGGAGATGTACACCTGCGGCCCCACCGTCTACCACTTCGCCCACATCGGAAACCTGCGCTCCTATATCATGGAGGACGTGCTGGAAAAGTTCCTGCGCTGGTCCGGCTATGACGTGAACCGCGTTATGAACATCACGGACGTGGGCCACCTGAGCTCCGATGCCGACACCGGCGAGGACAAGATGCTCAAGGGAGCACGCCGTGAGCACAAGACCGTCATGGAGATCGCGCAGTACTACACCGATGCCTTCTTTGAGGATTGCCGCAAGCTGAACATCAAGCGGCCCGACACCGTTCAGCCCGCCACCGGCCTGATCGATGACTTTATCAAGATCGTTTCCGGTCTGCTGGAGAAGGGCTACGCCTACATTGCCGGCGGCAACGTGTACTTCGACACCTCCAAGCTGGACCACTATTATGTGTTTAACAACCAGGACGAGGACGACCTGGCCGTGGGCGTCCGTGAGGGCGTGGAAGAGGACCTGAATAAGCGCAACCGCAACGACTTCGTGCTGTGGTTCACCAAGTCCAAGTTCGAGGATCAGGCCCTGAAGTGGGACTCCCCTTGGGGCGTGGGCTATCCCGGCTGGCACATCGAGTGCTCCGGCATCTCTCTGAAGTATAACGGGGAATACCTGGACCTGCACTGCGGCGGCATTGATAACGCCTTTCCTCACCACACCAATGAGATCGCCCAGTCCGAGTCCTATCTGGGCCACCCCTGGTGCAAGCAGTGGTTCCATGTCCACCACCTGAACACCAACAGCGGCAAGATGTCCAAGTCCAAGGGCGAGTTCCTCACCGTCTCCCTGCTGGAGGAAAAGGGCTACGATCCCCTGGCCTACCGCTTCTTCTGCCTGCAGTCCCACTACCGCAAGGGCCTGGTGTTTACTTGGGAGAACCTGGACAATGCCCAGGGCGCATACAATAAGCTGATCAAGAAAATCGCGGCGCTGGACGAGAAGGACGGAGCCGTGGATGAAGCGGTTCTGGCTGCGTACAAGGAGAAGTTTGACCAGCAGGTGGGCAACGACCTGAACACCTCCATGGGTATCACCGCCCTCTACGATGCACTGAAGGCCAAGACCAACGACGCCACCAAGCTGGCGATCCTCGCCAGCTTCGACGAGGTCCTGTCCCTGTCTCTGCTGGAGAAGGCCGCTGAGCTTCGGAAGAAGCAGGCTGCCCAGACCCAGGCCGTGGCGGGCAGCTACACCGTCACCGGCGAGGGCGATCCCGCCATCGACGCGCTGGTGCTGGCCCGCGGCGAGGCGAAGAAGGCCAAGAACTTTGCGGAGGCCGATCGAATCCGTGATGCGTTGAAGGAGCAGGGCATTGAAGTCACTGACGTGCCCGGCGGAGCCAGCTGGAAGCGCGTGTAAGAAACCAAACAAAAAGAGGAAGCCATCTGGCTTCCTCTTTTTTACAGTGCGGAGCCCTGCTCCACATCATCCCGAATCAAGGCTTGATTGATGGCGTTGAGCACCCGCTTTTTATCACCACTCCACAATGGGGCCAGCAGGTCCCGCTTGGCCCCATCGCCCGTGAGACGATGAAGAACCAGAGCGCGGGGGAGATGGGTGATACAGCCCTCCAGGGCAGCGACATACTCCTCCAGCTCCATGGTGTGGATCTGACCCGCCTCCCACTGTCGGGCCAGCTCCGTGCCCCGGAGGATATGGAGCAGATGGAGCTTGATTCCGTCCGCCCCGGATGCGCCGATATACTGAGAGGTCTGTGCCATCATATCCGGTGTTTCACCGGGCAGCCCCAAAATCTGATGGACCACCACCGTGATCCCCCTGGCCTTTAGCGCTTTGACCGCCTGATCGTAGACTGGAAGATCATAGCCCCGGCGGATATACCGGGCGGTGTCCGGGTGAATGGTCTGGAGCCCCAGCTCCACCCACACCGGCTTGACCTGAGCGCACCGCTCCAGCAGCTCCAGCACCTCGTCTCCCAGGCAGTCCGGCCGGGTGGCAATCGAGAGGGCTACCACATCGTCCGGCTCCATGGCGGCCCGGTAGAGCCGTTCCAGCTGCTCCACCGGACCGTAGGTATTGGTGAAGGACTGGAAGTAGGAGATATACTTTGCCGGCTTCTTCAATTTGGCCGATACCCGTGCTTTTGCCCGCTCCAGCTGG
The DNA here is from genome assembly GCA_020025455.1 of Lawsonibacter sp. Classification (GTDB taxonomy): domain Bacteria; phylum Bacillota; class Clostridia; order Oscillospirales; family Oscillospiraceae; genus Lawsonibacter. The sequence continues at coordinate 3,322 of JAHHSC010000038.1, forward strand.
AGTGAAATGTCTCCCGATTCTGCAAAGGCCCCGGCCCCGTCACAGAAGATGCATCCGCCGCTTCCCAGCGTCCCATCCCGGTTTGGACAGCTGCACCCGGAGGAAAGGGCAAGTTTATAGACTTTACATCCATACTGCTCCTTCATCCGGTCATTCAGCCTGTTGATGTACATGCGAAATCCCCTTTTCGGCCGATTGTGCGGCGGAAGATTTTGTGCTACAATAACGTTCATACAGTACCACAGATATGTGAAACGCGCAAGGAGGAACCAAACTATGACGACTATGGCACAGCGTATTGAAGAACTGCGGATTCAGCGGAACCTGAGCCGCCCCGCTCTGGCCGCCGCTCTGGGTCTGCCCAGAACAGCCATTGAAAAATTTGAGACCGGCCGCCTGACCCCCACCCAGGACCAGCAGAAGAAGCTGGCCGCCTACTTTGAGGTGACCCTGGCCCAGCTGAAGGGCGAGGATGACGGCGGGATTACGGCCTGGATGCAGGACGACTATGCGGATGAGCCTGTGTCCGCTCCTGTGCGCCAGCCCAAGCGGGTGGCCAAGGTGGAGCACAGCGGCCCGGAGGGAGGCTCCATGATGGATGCCCTGCTCACCAGCGGCAAGTTCCAGGAGGCCCTGCGCGAAGCTGCTCTGGAGGTCCTGCGCTCCAAGGAGGGGCAGGAGATCCTGGCCAACGTGGTGCGGAAGGAGCTGGCCAGCCGAGGCCGCTGAAACGCGATCGTTGTCAATGCAGCCTTTTTCTGCTATAATGAAAACAGAAAAGGAGTTGTTCATGTGTTTCCCCAAGTAAAAGCGAAGAACTGCGCGGTGGCCCTGCTGGGAAGCGCGATTCTAGCTTTCGGACTTTATAACATCCATGCCCTGTCAGGCGTGACCGAGGGTGGTGTGCTGGGCATGACCCTGCTGCTCCACCACTGGTTCCAGATTTCGCCGGCGGTATCCGGGCTTCTGATGAACACGGCCTGTTACCTGCTTGGATGGAAGCTGCTGGGTAAGGCGTTTATTGTCTATTCCTTTGTGGCAGGTGCTGGGTTTTCCCTGTTTTACGCCATCTTTGAACAGTTCGCCCCCCTGTGGCCCCAGTTGGCTGAGATGCCCCTGGCTGCCGCCGTGCTGGGGGCTCTGTTTGTGGGGGTGGGCGTGGGATTGAGCGTGCAGGCCGGCGGTGCACCTGGTGGAGATGATGCTCTGGCGATGAGCATTGCCCACGTGACCCACTGGAAGATCGAGTGGGCCTACCTGATCTCCGATTTGGTGGTCCTCGGCCTGTCCATCACGTACCTGCCTGTGGACCGGCTGCTGTGCTCTCTGCTGACCGTGATGCTCTCCGGCCAGACCATTGGCATGGTCCAGCGCATCGCCGTGTGGCTGGCTGCCAAGCGCGAGAAGCGGAAGTGGTCGGACGCAAAATCCTGAAGTCCTGAAGAAAGAGAAAAAGCCGCTCTGTGACACAGAGCGGCTTTCTTAGTTTGCCTTACAGCACTTTGCTGAGGAAGAGCTTGGTGCGGGGATGCTGGGGGTGGTTGAAGAACTCATCGGGGGTGTTCTGCTCCAGAATGTGGCCGCCATCCATAAAGAGGACGCGGCTGCCCACCTCGCGGGCAAAGCCCATCTCATGGGTCACCACAACCATGGTCATGCCGTCGTTGGCCAAATCCTTCATAACGTCCAACACCTCACCGACCATTTCAGGGTCCAGGGCAGAGGTGGGTTCGTCAAAGAGCATCACCTTGGGACGCATGGCCAGGGCACGGACAATGGCGATACGCTGCTTCTGTCCGCCGGACAGCTGGGAAGGGAACGCGTCGGCCTTTTCCAGCAGACCGACCCGGTCCAGCAGGGCCTTGGCAGCTTCGTCCGCCTCGCTCTGACTCATCAGACCGGTCTGGACGGGGGCCAAGGTGACGTTCTTGCGGATGGTCATGTTGGGGAACAGGTTGAAGTGCTGGAACACCATGCCCATCTGACGGCGGACTTGATCGATCTTTACCTTTGGGTCGGTGATCTCAGTGCCCTCAAAGGTGATGGTGCCAGAGGTGGGAGTTTCCAGCAGATTCAGGCAGCGGAGAAAGGTGGACTTGCCAGAGCCGGAGGGCCCCAGCACCACGACCTTCTCGCCGGGGTAGATATGCTCGGAAATATTGTCCAGAACGAGATGGTCTCCAAAGGACTTGGAGAGGTTTTTAACGTCGATCACTTTGACGCATCCTCCTTTCAAGTTTGCCAAGCAGCCAGGACAGGATCAGCACGATGCCAAGGTAGACCAGAGCCACGCCGAACAGAGGCATGAAGCCGCCGAACACCTTGGTCGTGATGAGCTGAGCGGACTTGGTCAGATCGCGCAGTCCGATGATGCCTACAATGGAAGTCTCCTTCAGCAGGCTGATAAGCTCATTGCCAAGGGCGGGCAGGATGTTCTTAATGGCCTGTGGGATAATGATGAAGCGCATGGTCTGGAAGTAGTTCAGGCCGAGCGAACGGCCGGCCTCCATCTGGCCGCCGTCCACGCTCATGAGGCCGCCGCGGACGATCTCAGCCACATAGGCACCGGAGTTGATACCGAAGGCCAGGGCAGACACCGCCACCAGATTACGGCTGGACTTGAAGATAACCATGGCCATGATCAGCAGCTGCACCATCATAGGGGTGCCGCGGATGACAGTGGTGTAAAGCTTGGCGATCCAGTTGATGGCAGACAGCAGAACGTTGGGGCGGGCGCCTGCGCGGCGCTGATCGTGGAGGGTGCGGATAACGGCCACCAGCATACCCAGGATCACGCCCAGCACCAGAGCCATCACGGCGATGAGCAGAGTGTTTCCAAGTCCCTCCAGATAGAGCTTCCAGCGACCGCCGAAGACAAAACTCTGATATAGGTCCACGTTGAAGTTCTCCCAGTTGGTCAGAGGAATGTTATCCATGGCCTTCTGCAAGAGAACATCACACCAGTTGATCCAATTCACGGCTTTCTCTTTCTCCTTTCTCTAAGACGGCAAAAGGGGGCGGCACGGGCCGTCCCTTTTGCAAAACAACTAAATCGGAACTTAGTCGGCCTTGATGTACTTGTCGATGACCTCCTGCACGGAACCGTCCGCAATCAGCTCAGCCAGAATGGCGTTGACGGAGTCGGCCATTTCCGTGTTGCCCTTCTTCAAGGCGATGGCGTAATCCTCGACCGCAAAGGGGGTCTCCAGGATCTTCAGACCGGGGTTGGCGGCCACATAGGCCTTGGCGGGCTCGTTATCGATGACCACGCAGTCGATCTTGCCGGCCAGCAGGGCCTGGATGGCAACGGCGCCATCCTCGTAAGCGTTCACGTGATCCTCACCGAAGCCGTCCTCTTCAACCGGAGCGGAGCAGTAGATGTAGCCGGTAGTGCCCTCCTGCACGCCGATCAGGTCAGCGTTGGCCAGGTCGTCGGGAGTCTCAATGGGGGAATCCTCCGGGACGATGACCACCTGCACGCCAGTGGCGTAGCTGTTGGAGAAGTCCATGTTCACCAGCCGCTTCTTGGTGACGGTGACACCGGCCAGGGCCATGTCGCTTCGTCCGCTCTGAACGGCCTCCAGGCACTGGGTGAAGCCCATGTTGTCCACCTGCAGCTCCAGGCCCAGCTTGTCGGCGATCAGACCGGCGACCTCGATGTCGATGCCCTCGTAGGAGCCGTCGTCAGCCATGAACTCGTAGGGGGGGAACTCGGCGTTGGTGGACACAATCAGCTTGCCGCTTTCCACAGTGGCGGGTGCATTTGCGCCATTGCTGCCGGAGGACTGGGGAGCAGGATTTTCCTTCTTACCACAGGAAGCCAGGGACAGAGTCATGGCCAGAGCCATAGCCATTGCAAGAAACTTTTTCATGTTTATGATCTCCTTTTATGATAAACTTTATATTAGTTCGTTTGGTACCGGGGTGTCCCCCTTGCGATGTATAGAGTATAATACGAATAATATACAAAGTCAATAGATAATTATGCATAAAGACACCGAATTGTGCACGAAAAAGACCGGTGAAATCTATGCAAATCATCCAAAATACAGGGAGATAATGGAGGAATTGAAAAAATGAACGTGAATATGAATTGAATATTCAAACGGGATATTCATGTTTTGGTTTGTTGAAGAGGGTCAAATTGACCGGAAAAACAGGCTTGAAACTTTTTCTTCTTGTGATATGCTTGTAAAGCGGCTCTGCCGTATTGGAGGAACTTTAGCATGAAAAAGTGCGCATTGCAATGGAAAAACGGTTGGATTACATTCCAAACCGATTTGCGGGAACGCCCACAGATCTGGTGGAGCCGATTGGTATTTATGCTGGGGCCCTGGGTCTGCTTGTGGATTGTAGAGGTCCTAAATAAAAATAATGTCTTTAAAGACCTATATGCCTGGCAAGTGCTGATGAACGTGGTGTGGTACTACGCGTTGTTCCTTGTGTGCCGCTTGATTTTGGGGCGCAACCGCCGTGCAGCAGCATGCGGCGCAGTACTGTCCTTTCTCATCGGAATTGTGAACCACTTCATACTGCGATTCCGCGGGCGTATTCTGTTCCCGGCCGATATCGCCGCATGGAAAACCGCCGCCAATGTGGCAGCGGACTTCGACTACTCGGTGGACCATTACATGGTGGAAGCCGCCATTTTGCTGGTGGCCTACCTGTTTCTGGTGTGGACTTGCCCCAGTCAGAAGAAACGGGCCAAGCTGAACCTCGTCTGGGCCGCCGTTTTATGGCTGGCCGTAGGCGGCTACACCTTCGCCTTCTTCGGTACCGAAATGCTGCCCTACCTGGGTATCTACACCCAGCAGTGGGTGACCCAGCACAACGGGTTTCTGCTGAACTTCACGGTGGCCCTGCGCTACAGCTCGGTGGATAAGCCCAAGGATTACGCCAGGGACAAGGTGCTGGAACTGATGGAGGAATATCCCGCCGTGGAGGGCGATCCCGACCGGGTGCGCCCCACCAATATCGTGGTGGTGATGAACGAGTCCTTCGCCGATTTCAGTATCTTCGATCGGTTCCAGCCCTCCGAGGACCCCATGCCGTTCCTGCACAGTATGGAGGAAAACACCATCCGGGGCTGGATGTATTCGCCCGTAACCGGCGGCGGCACCGCCAGTGTGGAGTTTGAATACCTGACGGGATTCTCCAGTGTGTTCCAGCCGCCCCATACCGTAGCCTACCAACTCTATGTGAAGGATGGAATGCCGTCTCTGGCTCGGCTTACCGGCACGGAGGGCTATACTACCACTGCGTTCCACCCCTACAAGTCCTCCGGCTGGAACCGTCCGCTGGCCTACCAGTATCAAAACTTTGACCATCAGCTGTACGAAGAAGATGTGCCTGCCGATGCTCTGCGGGTACGGAAGTATGTGTCCGACTTGGCCGACTATCAGACGGTATTTAACATCACGGAGAACGAGGCGCCCTCCTTTATATTCAATGTGACCATGCAGAACCACTCCAGCTATGCCCAGGGCTGGAACAACCTGGATCGCTCCATTCGCCTGCCGGCCGCTTCCAACGAGGCGGACCGGTCCGCAGAGCAGTATTTTGCCCTGGTAAAGGAGAGCGACAAGGCGGCAGCGGAGCTGGTGAATTACTACAGCACCTGTGATGAGCCAACTCTGGTGGTGTTCTTCGGGGACCACCAGCCACCGCTGAAAAATGCCTTTTACGAGGAGCTGGAACAAAAGCCCCTGGATCAGCGCACTACGGAGGAGGTTTTGAGACAGTACGCCGTCCCCTTCTTTATCTGGGCCAACTACGACATCGAGGAGGCACAGGACGTGGTCATCAGCCCAAACTATCTGGGGGTACTTACGGCCCAGGTGGCTGGGCTGCCTCTGACGGGATACATGAACTTTCTGAGCCAGATGTACAAGGTTTTGCCTGCCATCACCCCCGTTGGCATCATCACCGCCGATGGGGAGTGCGTAACGCGCAGCGAGCTTACGGAGGAGCAGCAGGAATGGATGCACAAGTATTCCATGCTGAACTACTGCGGCATGGTGGACCTCTTTGACGAGGCCCGCCCCATGTTCTGTACAGACTGAATCAGCCGCAAAACGCCGCCCGGCCTGCCGGGTGGCGTTTTTTGTGCCTGCATGATAAAATAAACTATCCTGTCTGCTGGAATATATCGCGTAAGGTTCCGTCTATAGAGGTGAAAGGGCCAAAGGAGGGATACCCGTGGAGGACAAGACCATTATCCAGCTCTACTGGGCTAGAAGCAGTGAGGCCATCCCGGCCACCGATGCGAAATATGGGGCTCAGTGCCGGGGGCTGTCGGCCCGTATCCTCCAGAATTCGGAGGATGCGGAGGAGTGCGTCAACGACACCTGGTTCCGGGCCTGGAACACCATGCCGCCCCAGTTTCCCAGTTCCCTGCGGGCGTACCTTCTGAAAATCGTCCGCAACCTGTCCATTGACCGCTGGCGGGCGGAACGCAGCCAGAAACGCGGCGGGGGAGCGGCGGAGCTGGTCCTGGAGCTGGAGGACTGCCTGCCCCCGGCCCCCAGCGCGGAGGAGGTCACCGAGGCCAGAGCAGCGGCCGAGGTCATAGACCGCTGGCTGGCTGAGCTGGAGGTGGAGGACCGGGTCATATTCCTGAAACGATATTGGTACGGAATGACTGTAAAGGAAATTGCCAGACAGTTTTCCTGTACACAAAGCCACATGGCAAAGCGGCTTTTTCGTCTGCGAAACAGCCTTCGCACAACCTTGGAACGGGAAGGAGTGGTACTGTGAGCAAGCGGAGTGAACGTCTGCTGGCCCTTCTGGGTCAGGTGGACGACGGAAAAATTGATGAGGCTGCCGACTACAGACCTGGGAAGAACTGGAAACGATGGGCTTCTGCGGCCGCGGTGCTGACGCTGGTGGTGGGGCTGGGCGGTGCGGTCCTGTTTCCACGCATGGGCGGCAATGCAGGGGCGGCGGGACATGAGGAGGGCAGCACCTTTATGTCATACGCCGGGCCTGTCCTGCCGATGACGCTCCGGGAAGAGAACGACGCCATAACCGCCCGGCGGGACATTACGCTGGATTTCCAGCCCTGGGTCCCGGAGTGGGAGTCCGTGGAAGATATGCTGGAGAACCCGACCCGCGCCCCGCTGACCCAGTCGGAGCGGGAGAAGCTGCGGGCAGACCTCAATCAGAGCTACCCGAAGGGGGGTACCTACCGCTGGTCGGATCGGGTCCGGGTGGTGGATTCCTACACCCTGACCAACGGGAGCGACACCGATCAGACGGTGTCCGTACTCTACCCCTTTGTGAGCCAGCTGCAGTTCCTCCATGAAAATCGCCCCATGCTGAGGGTAGGCGGCCAGCCGGTGGAGACAGAGCTTCACGCCGGGGGCTACCCGGGCAGCTTTGGCCCGGTGGCGGGGGACGAGGAGCGGGACCCGGAAGATGCCTTTCATCTGACCGGGCTCAACTCCTGGGAGGACTACCGGGACCAGATGGAGAGCGGTGCTTATCGGAGCGAAGCGCTGAGACCTGTGCAGGATCTGAACCAGATGGAGGCCACCGTGTATCAGATCACCCTTCCGCCGGTGGCGCCGGGGAAGAGCGAGAGCGTCCCCAACACACGGGTCACATTCCGGTATGATCCGAACAGAACGCAGCTGCTGAACAGCGGCTTCCATGGGTTCAGTGCCAACGACGACGGGAGTTTTACCTTCCTGGCGGGGCGCAACTCGGCGCCGCACCGGGAGGAACCCAGCACCTGTTACCTGATCTGCCTGGGCGATGAGCTGACCGACCTCACCCTGGACGATCGGGACGGCGGAGGCTGGGACGCCAATACCCCTAAATTGGATTGCCGGCCGGGGCAGATCGAGCGGTACACCATGGGTCTCGGTCAGGCGGTGGATCAGGTCATGCAGCAGCCGTTTCTGAGCAGAGGCTCTGACGAGCCGGAGGAACTGGTCCGGGCTGTGGTCTGGGACTGGGTGTACAAATGCATCCTCCAGGACCAAATCCAACGCTATAACTACGGAAACATCGATGATATCTACCATGATGCCCGGGCGGTGAACCGGGTGTTCTGGCTGGAGGGGACGGTTACCATCCCGGCGGGAGCCAGCGTTACCGTCGTGGCCAGCCTGGATAAGGAGCCAAGCTTCGACTACGCCTGCGTAGGTGGGGTGAACCGGGGCGTCAATGGCTATGACATGATGACCACACTGGACTCCAATCTGAACTTTACGGAACAGACCGCCAGCCTGAAGGACCGCGGTCAGATCTGCATTGTCCGGCAAAACTATGGGTTTGATTTGAAAAACGGGGTTTCCTGTGTTACGCTGGAGAGGAAAGAAGCCCACTACTACCTGGAAGTCCGGCGGAAGGAGGGAACCATCCCCGCGCCGTGACCACTGACGTTGGAAAGGAGTATGGACGATGAGACGACATCGACTGTCTGTTTTGCTGGTGTGTGCAGCTCTGCTGCTCACCATGGTGACCACAGCCTTCGCCGACGCTGGCCCAAAGCCCTCGGTGCGGGTGAACTTCACCGGCGGCTCCGGGGAACGGTGCTACGCAACGCTTCTATCTCAAGTGCGGTCCACCGGCCCGCACAGAGCCTACCAAAGCGGGATATCCAGTAAGAGTATGTGGCAGGATGGCCGCAGCGTGGAGGAAG
>JAHHSC010000039.1 GCA_020025455.1 Lawsonibacter sp.
TGTTTGTGAGGGTTCGAATCCTTCTCCCGCTGCCAGAAAAAAGCTTCAGCCAGTTTGGTTGAAGCTTTTTCTTTTTCTTGCCATGGAATCTTTTTTTATGCTATAATGGGCCTACCTTACCATGAAGGGAGCGCCTCTATGAAAAAGAGCACCAAGAAGATTTTACTGGAATGGGCTGCCGCCCTGGCCTTTATTATCTTCAACCTCATGTATAACCAAACCTCCAGCCGCAACTTCGGCATCGCCTTCATCCTATTCGCCGCCATCATCGCCACGGTGGATACGTTGAAGAAGGCAGACAACGAAGGTTCCAACTCTCCCCACATCAACATTCAGATTCTGAAAGAGCGGTACGGAAAATACTACCTGCCTCTCTCCTACTGGAGTCTGGCTCTGATGCTGGTCACCTTGACGCTTCGGGTCATTCTCCCCGAAAACCAACTGGTGACCATGCTTCTGCCCTTTGTGCTGGCCGTCTTTGTGATCCACGGCATCTACCTACTGTGTATCATTGCTCTGAGCAAAAGCCAGCGCAGACGCAGATTTGCAAAAAAATGACGCGGAACCCAGGAAGCCGAACGGGCCTGCCGTCTGCACAGAGCAGACGGCAGGCCCGTTTTTGTTATATCAGCCCAAACAGCATAAAGCCCACCGTGTTGATTGCGAAGTTGGCAAACATATGGATAAACCAAGAGTGGTAAATCGTGCCGCTCCGCTTATCAAACCGATCGAGCAGCACGCCCGCAAAGGACAAAAGCAAAATGAGCAGCACCAGCAGGTCCAGGTGGAACCAGCCGAGCATCATGGCCACATGGTAGAGGGCAAAGCTCACCGCGCTGATGCCCAGCGCCCACCTGTGCGGCAGATAGTCACGCAGGGTGAGATAGCCCATCCCCCGAAAGAAAAACTCTTCCAGCAGCGAGTTCACAAAGGAGATGTAGAGGGCTACGAAAATAAAATTCCCAGCGGTGACACCAAGCTCCTCCTGGAGTGCTCCGGTGACCATAGTGAAATCAAAATACGGGCCGAGCAGAACGTACAGCCCTAAGATGCCGGCGAAGGTTCCAAGGCCAAGCACCACCGGCCAGATTCCTACTCCCTGCCACCGGAACAGCCTCTTCATGGATTGGGGACTGCTGCGGTAAACGGCCAGATAGGGCAGCATCAAAAACAGCAGCAGTTTAAGCCCCGATTTGACCAGATAGCCCGGCTGGATCACGGCGTCGATCAGACCCATGGCCAGGCATCCCGATGCCAGGGCCGCCAAAACGCGACAGGCCTTGTTCCTCTTGTTCTGTTCCATTTTATACCACCCCCTGTGCCTTCATCATAGGTCCTCGGCCTTCCAGTGTCAACGGATTTCGGACAGTCGGTCCCCTCAGGCAGACAGACGGCTTTTTCCCTCTTCTCATTTGCCTGGGCGGACCCTTTGCGCTATAATGGTTCCATCACACCACAGTAGAAGGAGGCGTCTCCATGAAGTTCATACACCTTTCTGATCTGCATCTGGGCAAGCGGGTCAACGAATTCTCCATGCTGGAGGATCAGGCCTATATTCTGACCGAGATCATTCAGATCATCGATCAGGAGCAGCCCAATGCCGTTCTGATTGCGGGAGATATCTATGATAAGTCAGTCCCCTCTGCCGAGGCGGTGGAGCTGTTTGACCGCTTTCTGGTCCAACTGGCCAAGCGGAAGCTTCAGGTTTTCGCCATCAGCGGCAATCACGACTCCCCGGAGCGGATTGCCTTTGCCAGCAGCCTGATCGACAGCAGCGGCGTCCACCTCTCCCCCGTCTACCACGGCACCGTCCGCCCCGCCGTCCTGACGGACCAGTTTGGAGCCGTTCATATCTACATGCTTCCCTTCGTCAAGCCAGCTCTTGTCCGCCGTCAGTTCCCAGACCGGGAAATCAACTCCTACACCGATGCAGTGGCCGCCGCCATCGAGGCCATGGAGCCAGACCCCACTGTCAGGAACGTCCTCGTCGCCCACCAGTTCGTCACCGGTGCCGCCCGCTCTGACTCGGAGGAGGTCTCCGTCGGTGGACTGGATAACGTAGACGCCTGTGTCTTTGCCCCCTTTGACTATGTGGCTCTGGGCCACATTCACAGCCCTCAAAACATCGGCTCTGAGAAGCTCCGCTACTGCGGCACCCCGCTCAAGTACTCGTTCTCCGAGGCCGCACACCAAAAATCCGTTACGGTGGTTGAGCTGGGCGGCAAGGGAGAGCGGTCCGTCCGCACGCTTCCCCTTCACCCTAAGCACGACATGGTCGAGCTGAAAGGGACCTATGAGGAGCTGACCAGCCGCGCCTTCTACGAGGGCACCACCTACCGGGAGGACTACGTCCACATCACTCTCACTGACGAGGACCTCATTATGAACGCACAGGACAGGCTGCGGGTCATCTACAAAAACATGATGAAGCTGGACTATGACAACACCCGCACACAGCACAGGCAGACGATCTGCGGCGATGAACCGGTCCAGGACAAGGACCCGAACACGCTGTTCGCCGCGTTCTACCAGCTGCAAAATAACGCGCCCATGTCCTGCCAGCAGGCAGAGTATATGCGCGCTGCCATTGCGAAGATCTGGGAGGGAGACGCATGAGACCACTGAAACTCGTCATGTCCGCCTTCGGTCCTTATGCCGGCCGCACGGAGCTGGATTTAGAGCAGCTGGGCAGCAGCGGACTTTACCTCATCACCGGCGACACGGGAGCCGGAAAAACCACCATTTTTGATGCCATCACCTTTGCCCTCTACGGCGAGGCCAGCGGCCAGGTCCGGGAATCCGGGATGTTCCGGTCCAAATACGCCGACCCCGACACCCCTACCCTGGTGGAACTTACTTTCCTATACCGGGAGCAGGAGTACTACATCAAGCGAAACCCGGAATATGAGCGGCCCAGGCTGCGGGGGGAGGGATTCACCCGAGCGGCCGCTGCCGCGGAATTTCATCTGCCTGATGGCAGAGTCGTCACCAAACTGAAAGAGGTGAACGCAGCCATCACCCAGACTCTGGGCGTGGATCGCACCCAGTTCTGCCAGATTGCCATGATCGCCCAGGGCGACTTTCAAAAGCTGCTGCTGGCCTCCACCACCGAGCGCAAGGAGATTTTTCAAAAAATCTTCCACACCCAGAAGTTCCAGCTCTTGCAGGAACAACTGAAATCCGATGCCGCCGCCTTGAAGTACCAGCACGACGCAGACTACGCCAGCATCCGGCAATATATCGACGGTATTCTCTGTGACGAGGAGGACGACCTCTACCCCCAGGTCATTTCCGCCAAGGCAGGCCAGCTGCCCACCGAGCAGACGCGGGCGCTGATTCAACAGCTGATCCAGCAGGATCAAACGCTGGAACAGGACCTACAGCACAAGTGGAACGAAGTGGATGAAGCGATTGGCACAATCAACCGCGTGCTGGCTCAGGCAGAGGTCTGGGAGCGGTCACGTCAGCAGCTCTGCCAGGATAAGCTGGCACTTGCGCGCAATGAGGAGGCCCTGATATCCTGTCAGGCCCAGCTGGCCGACGCCCAGGCAAAACAGCAGGAGGCCGAGGTGCTGACGGGCCAAATTTCCGTCATTGACGCTGCTCTGCCTGACTACGAGACGAGGGAGCAGCTCCAGCACCAGCTGGAGCTGGCCGGCAAGCGCCTCTGCGGTGCCCAGCAAACTTCCGCCGCGCTGCAGCGAAAGCTGGAGCAGCTGGATACGACCCTTCTTGCCGCCAAGGCTGAGCGAGCTGCACTGAGTGGGGCCGGCGAGCAGAAGGTAGCCTTGGAAGCCAAGCAGACTCTGCTGCTTACAGAGCAGGACAGGCTGCTGGAGCTGAGGCAGAAGCGGAATGACCTTGCCCGGACCGCCGAGCAGCTTGCAGAAGCCCAGAAGCAGTATTGCGTACAGTATACAGCCGCCCAGCAGGTACGGGAGCGCTACGAGCAGCTGCACCGGGCCTATCTGGATGCCCAGGCCGGCATTTTAGCCGAAACCCTGCTGGACAACCGCCCGTGTCCCGTGTGCGGCTCTACGGTCCACCCCTCCCCCGCCTGCAAGTCTAAGGCAGCGCCCACCAAGTCTGCCCTGGACCAGGCCAAGGCCGAGGCCGAGCAGGCCGACCGGGCAGCCGAAGCGGCCAGCACCAGGGCCGGAACGCTGAGAGGCTCACTGGACGAAAAGCACACCGCACTCTCCCGCTCCGCTCAGGCGTTGGGGCTGTCTGTCTCCGCAGAGCAGATGCCCAATGCGATAAACAGCCGGCTGGCCGACTTGGAGGGAACGCTGCGCACCCTGAACCGTGACATCGCTCAGGCAGACCGCAACGCACAGCGCTGGAAGGAGCTGGACAACTCCATCCCCGGTCTTGAGGCCAGCCGCACACAGCTGGAGCGGGACCGTGGCACCCAGCAGTCGGCCATCTCTGCCGTCCAAGCGGAGCAGGGCGCACTTCAGGAACAGCTGACCGCTTTGACCGCCAAACTGACCTACCGCAGCCGGAACGAGGCCGTAAGCGCCAGAACCCGCCTGGAGCGGCACCGCAGGGAGCTTGCGGCCCAGCTGGAACTGGCGCAGAAGCGATATAACGACTGCGACCGACAGATTGCAGCCCTGAACGCCCGGATCAAGAGCGGTGAGGCCCAGCTGGAGGGGGCTGTGGACGTGGATATCAGCGGCCAGCGGGCTATGAAGCAAAATCTGGAAACCCAACGTGACACCCTCACCCAACAGCAAAAGCAGGTCCACAGCCGAATCGCCGCAAACCAGAGTGTCCTGCACAATCTGGAGGACAAGCTGGATCAGATTTCTGCCGTAGAGGAGCGGTGGCGCTGGCTCAAGCCCCTGTCTGACACGGCCAACGGCACCCTTGAGAAGAAGGAAAAGGTCATGCTGGAAACCTATGTACAGATGACCTACTTTGACCGCATCCTTGATCGGGCCAATCTGCGGCTTATGGTCATGTCGGACGGACAGTATGAATTGATCCGCCGGAAAGAGGCTGCCAACAACCGCAGTCAGAGCGGCCTTGAGCTGAACGTGCTGGACCACTATAACGGCACACAGCGCAGCATCAAGACCCTGTCCGGCGGCGAATCGTTCAAAGCCTCCCTGTCCCTGGCGTTAGGGCTGTCCGATCTGATCCAGTCCTCTGCCGGCGGGGTGCAGCTGGACACCATGTTTGTGGACGAGGGCTTCGGTTCTCTGGACGATGACTCCCAGGAACAGGCCATCAAGGCCCTGGTGAATCTGGCCGACGGCCACCGGCTTGTGGGGATCATCTCCCATGTAAACGAGCTGAAAGAGCGCATCGACAAACAGATCAAAGTCACCAAACACCGGGACGGCGGCAGCACCGCCGCCATCACCGTGTGACACCCTGTGATTGCGAGGTATAAACCATGATACGATATGTATGTGCCATCTGCGGCTATATCTACACCGAGTCCGCCGGTGCGCCCCGCTTCGGTATTCCGCCGGGCACGCCCTGGAGCGATGTGCCGGATGACTGGTACTGCCCCCTGTGCGGGGCCTCCAAGGAGGTATTCTTCCAGCACGAGGGATAAAGAAAGCGCCTCATTTGCTGTCGTTCAGCAAATGAGGCGCTTTTTATTCACGTCGATTCTCAGCCCACGGGAGCCAGCAACACCTTGCCGGTGCCCCGGTACACGTTGACCAGACCCTCACCGGAGGCCGCAGAGCCAAGCAGTGTCTTGCCGGAGCGTTCCACCGTGAAATCAAGGCTGCCACTCCAGGCGATGGCCATGTTGCCGTCCACCTTCAGTACATCGTCCTGGAGGGTGATCTCGATCAGTTCCTCCCTGGGACTAAGGGATTCCACGCAGAGGATTCCGTGGCCCTGAATACCCAGGTTGAAGAGGCCCTCGCCGCCTGCCACCGCGGAGGAGAAATTGGACCGGGCCACCGCCTTATGCTTCAGGGTGGATTCACAGGCCAGGAAAAGCCCGTCGTCCAGCACGATGGAGCCGTTCCAGTCGGCCACGTCCATCAGAATCAGATGCTTATACGTAGGCTCCAGCACCAGCGTGCCGCTGCCGGTGTACTCAGGCTTGATGGCAGACTCGCCGGTGACGCTGCCGCGGAGCGCCTTGCCAAAAAAGTCACCCACGCCCTTCAGACCGGTGGTAGCCTTCACGTCGCCTGCCATCCACTGCATCGCGCCCGCCTGAATGGTCACATTCGACTTGTTGATATCGCAGATAAGCTGACGCTTGCGCACATTCATCTCGCTTGCATAGTAGGCCGTCACGGCGTTCTGGGGCATTACGCTCAGGTCGCGCTGGTACTCAGCAATGGTAAAAGCGCCCTTGCTGTCCAGCACCTTCACGTCGTCGTTGTTGGTAAAGTTGTTGATCTGATACATGGTTATTCCTCCTTTTTATATGGGGTGTTGGCATATTATACCATATTTCCCTTTTGTTCGGCAAGAGGTAATTTCTTGCCAAGGCAGACCAGCTATGCTATACTGTGTTCCAGCTATCCCGGCGGACTGCCGGTCAAAAGGAGCGTTTTCTATGAACCCCACCGTCAGCATCATCGTTCCAGTCTACAATTCAGAGGACTTTCTTCCCCGCTGCGTTGACAGCATCCTGGCCCAGGATTTTCGGGATTTTGAGCTGCTGCTCATGGACGACGGCAGTTCGGACGGTTCCCCGGAAATCTGTGACCAATACGCCCTTCAAGACAGCCGGGTCCATGTGGTCCACAAGGAAAATTCCGGCGTATCCGACACCCGGAACCAGGCCATACGCATGGCCAAAGGGACCTACCTCCAGTTTGTGGACAGCGATGACTGGCTGTCCCCTCACGCCACCAGCCTTCTCTTTCAGGCCGCACTGGGCGGCCAGTGCGACATGGTCATCGCCGACTTCTACCGGGTGGTGGACGACCGCCTGGCGCAGAAGGGTGACATTGAGGAATCCGGCGTTATGACCCGGGAGCGCTTCGCCGGTCACATGATGGAAAACCCCGCCGACTTTTACTACGGGGTGCTGTGGAACAAGCTCTACCGCCGGGATATCATCGAGGCGCACCAGCTGCAGATGGACCCTGCCACCAGCTGGTGTGAGGACTTTGTGTTCAATCTGGAGTATATCCGCTGGGCCGAGCGCTTTGTGGCCATCCATGTGCCCATTTACTACTATGTGAAGCGGAAAGGCTCCCTTGTCAATCAGGGCATCAGCATCAGCAAGACCATTAAGATGAAGCTCACCATCTTTGAGTACTACAACAACTTCTATAAACACATTCTGGACGAGAAGGACTACGAGCGCAGCCGTCTCCAGGTCTACCGTTTTCTGGTCGATTCCGCGGGCGACGGCATGGTCCCCCCTACGATCTTCCCAGGCTCCAAGAAGCTGGGGGATGAGCGGATCAACGTGGCTGACCACGCGCTCACCGGCCAGGGCGTCCTCATGGACGAGTACCGCCGCCGCAAGCTGCTGGAGTACGCCTTCTCCCCCGTGGCCCAGCGGCACGGCCTGAGTCTGGTGGATATACGAACTTTGGTTCACCTCTCCTATCCCCAACCCCAGTATGACCGGAAAGGGCTTGCTGACCTGGTTGGCATCTCCAGAGGCAGCCTGAACCGCGCGCTCCAGCATCTCGTGTTCAAGGGCTATATTCAGGTCGAGGACGTGAAAGCAAAAACGGAGATCCCGCACGCAGAAGGGATGGAGTACCACACCGTCAAGCAGCTGAACGTCACCCTCCTGCCTGACGCTGCTCCCCTGCTGGATGAGATTGCGGAAGTGGAGAAGCACTTCAGTCAGCGGGTATTTGCCGGGTTCTCCCAGGAGGAGCAGGAGCTGTACCGCGCTATGACCAATCGGCTCAACGAAAACATCCAGCGTATTCTTCAGTAAACAAAAGCCAGAAAGACAATTGTCTTTCTGGCTTTTGTTATAACCATGCGTTCCATCGCTTTGATTGGATTGAAACGATTGCTCTTATGGGGGGCCGATGTCCCTCTCTGAAGCCTCCGGTCTGCCGGCTTATAGCCGTCCTTCGCCGGGACGCCTCTGGTCAGATCGGTACATCCTTGAACGCTTCCCCCGCCTCCAGCACCTCCACAGTGCCTGCGGAGATGTCCTGGATATGCGCAGAAAATTCCGCTGCCCTCTCCTCGGGCAGCAGGGCGGACAGGACCACGTCGGCGCCGAAATCCACGTTTTCAATCACACCGCCGAAGCTTTCAGCCTCCCGGCGCATCCCCTCGAACTGGGCATAGCTGCACGGGATCTCCATCGCCACCCATCGGCGCACCACAGAGGTGCCCGCCTCGTCCAACGCGTCCTTGGCACTCTGGGTGTAGGCCCGGACCAGACCGCCCGCCCCCAGCAGTATACCGCCAAAGTAGCGGGTCACCACACAGCACACGTTTGTGATTTCTTCCCGCTGGAACACATTCAGCATGGGCTGGCCCGCAGTGCCCTGAGGCTCTCCGTCGTCGGAGTATCGCACCGGTCCATCCTTGATGATGTAGCACCAGCAGTTGTGACGGGCATCGTAGTGCTTCTTCTTCGTCTCCTCAATACAAAGGCGCGCCTCTTCCTCCGTCTCCACCCGCCACACATGGCCGATGAATCGGGAGCGCTTCTCGGTGAACTCCGTCACACTGGACGCGGTTGGGATATAATATTCCGTCATGCGGGGCCTCCTTGCCGTCTCTTTAGTCCTCCCAGGGCTCCTTGTGTGGCTGCCAGCCCTCCACCAGGGGGCCAAGCTGACCGATGATCTTAGGCGTACACACGGCCACCACATCAATGGTCTGGTCATACTCCACAGACTCCACCTTGGCCTCCTTGTAGAGCCGCTCCAGCAGGCCGCCCTGGTCATATGGCAGGTGGATGGTCACCCGCTTGGCACCGTTGTCCAAGTGGCTGCCAATCGCAGCCAGAAGCTCTTCCAGCCCCTCACCCGTCCGGGCAGAGATGGACACGATGTCCTCCCCGTGGGGCCGGATCTCGCCGTTCCACAGGTCGCACTTATTAAAGACCTCCAGTCTGGGGGTCTGGTCCGCACCAAGCTCGTGGATCAGCTTATCCACCACCTCTGCCTGCTCGCGCCACTCCTCGTTGGAGGCATCGATGACATGGATCAGCAGATCGGCAAAGGACAGCTCCTCCAAGGTGGCCTTGAATGCCTCCACCAGATGGTGGGGCAGCTTGCGGATAAAGCCAACGGTGTCAGACAGGAGGACGGTGCAGGTATCGGAGATCTCCAACGTGCGGGTGGTCGTGTCCAGGGTGTCAAAAAGCCGGTTGTTGGCCGGGATCTCCGCGCCGGTCAGCTTGTTGAGCAGTGTGGATTTGCCCGCGTTTGTGTAGCCCACGATAGCCACCACGGGGATCTCGTTTTTGATGCGGCGCTCACGCTGGGTCGCCCGGACCCGGCGCACGTCCTTCAGCTCCTCCTCCAGCTTGGAAATCTTGCGGCGGACGTGGCGGCGGTCGGTCTCCAGCTGGGTCTCTCCGGGGCCTCGGGTGCCGATGGGGCTCTTTCCTCCGGAGGCAGTCTGACGGACCAGGTGGCCCCACATACCCGTCAGCCGGGGCAGCAGATACTTGTACTGGGCCAGCTCCACCTGGAGGCGGCCCTCACTGGTCCGGGCCCGCTGGGCAAAAATGTCCAGAATCAGGGCAGAGCGATCCAGCACGGTGACCCCCAGCTCCTCAGACAGCACGCGCTGCTGGGATGGGGACAGAGCATTATCAAAGACGACCATGTCGGCCCCCATAGCCTGGACCAGCTCCTTCACCTCGTCCACCTTGCCCTCGCCGATAAAGCTGCGGGGGTCTGGATCGCTGCGGTTTTGGAGCACGGTCCCCAGTGTCTCGCCGCCGGCTGTCTCCAACAGGGCGGCCAGCTCGGCCATGGACTCCTCGGTCGCCTTCTCCTCACGGGGAAGGCTGAAGGCGTCCAGGCCCACCAGAATGGCCCGGTTCATCTTCTTCTCGTTGGTATTGTTATCGGTCATGGGTCCTCCTTGCAGACAGGTCTCCCCATCTGCCCGCTTCTATCATTTCTTCAAAATCTCTACGATCTCGCCGATGTAGGTGATGTGGTAGTCCTTGTCCTGGTACCAGCGCGCCTTGATATCGGCGGGGATGGCGTCCGGGTCCATAGGCTGGACATACCGTTTCCGGCACACCAGCACCAGCTCCGCCTCCTCAAAATAAGGAGCCCCGCACTCGGCGGCACGCACCGTGAAGCCGCACTCCTTCACCTTGTCTACGTCCCGGCCGCTCTCCTTCCCGCACAGGGCAAGCTGAGGGCGGTACGCTTCTTCAAAGAAGGAGAGCGTGAAGTACTCCTCACGGTCCAGGAGCTGCTTGGTATAACGCTGGGGCCGGATATAGCAGGTGGCAGCGGGCGTCCCCCACAGCACACCCAGGCCGCCCCAGCCGGCGGTCATCGTGTTGCATCGGTCCTCCGTGCCAGCCGTAACCAGCATCCACTTCTTGTCCAGCTGGGCAAACAGGCTATCGCTCAGCTCTTTTGCGTCGATGGAATGAAACATCGAAACCCCTCCTAGAACTTTGATCAATGAATATAGTATGCCATGTACGGAACAAAATTGCAATCGTGCAGGAAAAGAAAACGCAAAAAGCCGCACCGAATGTCGGTGCGGCTTTTGAGGGCAGATCTTACTTGTCCAGGCCAAACTTCTTGTTGAAGCGGCTGACACGGCCACCGGTGTCCACCATCTTCTGCTTGCCGGTGTAGAAAGGGTGACACTTGGAGCACACTTCAACACGGATGTCCTTCTTGGTAGAGCCGGTCTCGATCACGTTGCCGCAGGCGCACCGAATGGTGGTCTGCTCATAATTGGGGTGGAGGCCTTCCTTCATTGTATATTCACCTCTTTCTCCATTGGAGGATCGTTTACATACATAAATGCATCTGATATAATAGCATAGTTTATTCCGAAAATCAACCGGTTTTAGAAAAAAAGTTCGCAAATTCAATTTTATTTTCGGGGCCATGTCGAATTACCTCCATAAATCCCGTTTTTATGGGCACAAGCTCTATAAAAAGTGGCATTTTGTCTCCCAATTACTTACACGCTAGAAAGAGCGGCCCCGTTCTGAACCGTCGCCTCTGACACAGCTGCATGGTTCTGTCCCATAAAATCCGGCCCTGACGCACGTTTGCTTTCTCTTTTTTCCAGTCTCTCCCTTGACACTGTGTGCGTTTCATGCTAATATAGTCAGGCAAG
>JAHHSC010000004.1 GCA_020025455.1 Lawsonibacter sp.
GCAACACAAGCCAGGCCGATCCCGGTATTTCCAGAGGTGGGTTCAATGATGGTAGCGCCGGGCTTCAGGATGCCGCGCTGCTCTGCATCATTGATGAGAGACAGGCCAATTCGGTCCTTGGCCGACCCGGCGGGATTGAGATATTCAAGCTTGGCAAGTACTTGTGCCTGCCAGCCCAGTTCCGCTGCGAGGCGGTTGAGACGCAGCAGAGGCGTATTGCCGATCAGGTCCTCAATGCGGTTATAGATGTGAGCCATAGTAGCTCTCCTTTCTGGAGCGGCGCCCGTGATCAAACTAGTATTTTGGCTCATCATACCGCCGCAGCTTGGATTTGTCAAGGAATGGGCTGGCAGTTCTGATTGGTTGACCCGTCCGGGGCCTCCAGTGCAAGAAGCGCCAGCGAATCCCCCACCACGGTAAAAAAGGCGCTTAACTGGGCCAGTTCATCCTGGCTGCGTCCCTCAGCCAGGGAGGTGGACAACAGCACGGCAGCCGACAGCAGAGCAAGATTCCCGCCGGGAAAACCTGGACACATAGACACCACCACCCCGTCATCAGGCTATGCAGAACTAAAACTTTTGTGCGTCAAAGCGAAAAAGCGACAAAAAACAAAGGTAAAACCAGCCAATATACATGAATTTTTAAATGTCTCAAGAAAGTGGGCACTTTATCTGGACAAAGTGGAAAATTTATGATACCATAATATCGCCAGCGGGGCGGGGATGGCCCTGCCAACCGACCGCTGGCAGAAACCTGCAAATGAAATGAGGAATGAGTTATGACGCACGAAAGTAAGCATAAGAACGGCGGTTTTAGCTCGTCCATCGGCTTTGTGATTGCCTGTGTAGGCTCGGCGGTTGGACTGGGTAATATTTGGATGTTCCCCTACCGGCTGGGTCAGTACGGCGGAGCGGCTTTTTTGATTCCCTATCTGCTGTTTGTGTTTCTGTTTGGCTGGGTCGGACTGTCTGCTGAATTTGCCATTGGACGTCTGGCCGGCACCGGCACCATTGGGTCCTATGAGTACTGCTTCAATGCCCGCGGCAAAAAAAAGGTGGGCAGTGTGCTCAGCTGGATTCCCCTGATGGGGTCCCTGGGCATCGCCATCGGCTACGCTGTAATTTTGGGCTGGGTGCTCAACAGCCTGGCCGGTGCGCTGAGTGGCACGCTGATGCACGCGGAGCCCGCCCAGTTCTTTGCCGAGGCTGCTGTCAGCTTTGGTAATCCCCTGTGGCACAGTCTGGTTGTGCTGATTGTCTGCCTGATCCTGATGATCGGTGTGGCCGCTGGCATTGAGAAGGTCAGCAAGGTCATGATGCCCCTGTTCTTTGTCCTGTTTCTGGGGCTGGCTGCCTGGGTCGGTACCCAGCCCGGCGCCATTGAGGGCTACCGCTTCCTGCTGGTCCCCGATTGGTCCAAGCTGCTGGAGCCATACACTTGGGTCATGGCCATGGGGCAGGCGTTCTTCTCCCTGTCCATTACCGGTTCCGGCATGATCGTGTACGGTGCCTATCTAAAGAAGGATGTGGACATTCCCAAGGCATCTCTGCGTACCGCTATTTTCGATACCCTGGCTGCAATGCTGTCTGCCTTCGTCATCATGCCCGCAGTCTTTGCCTACGGTCTGGACCCCGCTGCCGGCCCCGGTCTGATGTTTATCACCCTGCCGACTGTGTTCCAGAAAATGCCCATGGGCCAGCTCTTCGCCATCTTCTTCTTTGTCTCGGTTCTCTTTGCCGGAATTACCTCCCTCATCAATATGTTTGAGGCCGTGGTAGAGAGCTGGCAGAACCACTTTAAGCTGAATCGCAAGGCGGCTGTGCTCGTTTGCAGTGCCATCACGCTTGGCGTTGGTATTTTTATGGAGGCCGAGACCAGTGTCGGCCCCTGGATGGATTTCATCACGATCGTGGTGGTCCCCATCGGCGCAGTTCTGGGTGCGATCTCGATTTACTATGTGCTTGGCTGGGACAAGATCCGCGCCGAGCTGCAGCTGGGCCGTGAAAAGCCAATCAAGAACTCCTTTGGTATTGTAGCGAAGAGACTCTATGTGCCTCTGACAATTCTGGTTGTTCTTTTAGGGTTCTATTTTAAGGGGATCGGCTGATAACAGCCGTTCCCAAATGATATATCGCGCGGAGGCGAAAGGTAGCCATGCGTAGGCGTACTTATGATATTGATATGTGTCACGGACCACTGGCGAGTAAGCTGCTGTTGTTTGCTCTGCCGCTGATGCTGTCAAGCATACTTCAGCTGCTGTTTAATGCAGCGGACGTTGTGGTGGTGGGTCAGTTTGTGGGGAAAGAGGCCATGGCGGCGGTGGGTTCCAACGGAGCGCTCATCAATCTGCTGGTCAACCTCTTTGTTGGTCTGTCGGTGGGTGCTAACGTAGTTATTGCCCGAGATCTGGGTGCCGGGAGACCGGATGAAGCGGCCCAGGGGGTCCATACTGCGATGGCTTTGGCGCTATGGAGCGGCATCGGCATGATGGTGTTTGGCATTTTGATGGCGCACCAGCTCCTGATATGGATGGAGTCGCCCACCGATGTGATTGATCTGGCGGCAGTCTACCTTCGAATCTATTTTCTGGGTATGCCGGCCAATATGCTCTATAACTTCGGCGCAGCCATACTGCGTGCCAAAGGGGATACCCAGCGGCCGCTTTACTACCTGACCGCCGCCGGAGTGGTTAACGTGCTGCTCAACCTGTTCCTGGTCATCGTCTGTAACCTGGGCGTGATCGGCGTTGGCATTGCGACGATTGTGTCCCAGTATATTTCCGCTTTTCTGGTGACGTACTGTATGGTTCGGGAGCAGGGACCGCTGCATCTAGATTTGAAAAAACTCCGTATGCGGTGGCGGGTGGTCAAGCGCATTATGCAGGTTGGACTGCCTGCTGGATTCCAGGGTGTTCTGTTTGCCCTATCGAATGTGGTCATCCAGTCCTCTCTGAACTCCTTCAACGACCCTGTCATCGTCGCTGGTTCCGCAGCCTCCAGCAGTATCGAAGGCTTTGTCTACATGTCCATGAACGCCTTCCAACAGACGGCAATCACCTTCGTAGGCCAGAATTACGGAGCGGGGGAGTGCAAGCGGGTGGATAAAATCGCCATCCAGTGCGTGACGTTTGCGGTGTTAACCGGTTTGATTCTGGGCAACCTAGCCTACTTCTTCGGGGAGCCCCTCTTGAGTATCTATGCCCCCGGCGAGCCGGAGGTGGTAGCTCAGGGCATGGTCCGAATGACTTACATTTGTGCGCCATACTTCGTCTGCGGCATTATGGATACGATGGTTGGAGTGCTGCGTGGGCTCAGCTACTCGGTTGTCCCCATGGTGTCCTCGCTGATCGGCGTGTGCGGCCTGCGTCTGCTGTGGGTGGCATATATATTCCCCCTGAACCGCGTCCCGGCATCGCTGTACTTCTCCTACCTGGTGACCTGGAGTATTACAGGACTGTTCCATGTGATCTTCTTCCTGGCAATCCGCCGCCATGCTTACCGAAAGGTGAGCGGGGAAAATCAGAATTATCTGAGCAGGGAGGGAGCCCATCCCGAATAAACCGGCATATTGAAATAAGCAGCATAGCATATCAAAGTAAACTGCACCCCCTTTGCTAGATCTAACAAAGGGGGTGCAGTTCGTTTCAATAGAGAAGGAAGAAGCGGTCGCTTATCGGATCGAGCAGAGGCCGCCTCATGCTCCAATCGAATTGAGAGAAGAAAAAAGGCCAAGTGAGGATCAAAACGAAATCCACACTTGGCCTTGCAATGTTTTGAACGGTTTTGTTACCGGTGCGCCCTTACGGCCCCGGGGATAAGGCTCGCTTTGTAAGCAGAGCTTACTTCATCATGGAGGCGACCTCGGCAGCGAAATCGTCCTCGGCCTTCTCAATGCCCTCGCCGGTCATGTAGCGGGTGAAGGCCTTAACGGTGATCTTACCGCCCAGCTCCTTGGCAACAGCAGCGACGTGGTTCTCGACGGAGATCTTGTTCTCCTTCACAAAGGCCTGCTGCAGCAGGCAGTTCTCCTCGTAGTACTTGGCCATCTTGCCCATGACGATCTTTTCCTTGACCTGCTGAGGCTTGGAAGCCATCTTGGGGTCGTTGTCCATCATGGCCAGCTGGATCTCCTTCTCCTTGTCCAGGGTCTCCTGATCAACATCGGCCTTGTCCAGGAAGGAGGGGTTCATAGCGCAGATCTGCATAGCCACGTCCTTGCCCAGCTCAACGACCTTGTCAGCCTCGATGCCCTCGACATCCATGTTCACCAGAACGCCGACCTTACCACCCATGTGGATGTAGGGGACGCTGACGCCCTCAGCGTAGCGGACAAAGCGGCGGATCTGGATGTTCTCACCGATGGACAGGACCTTGTCGGCGGTCACATCAGCGACGGTGCGGTCGGTGCCGGGGTACTTGCAGGCCTTCAGAGCCTCGACATCGGCGGGGTTCTCAGAAGCGACGACGGAAGCAACAGCCTTAACAAACTCCTGGAACACTTCGTTCTTAGCCACGAAGTCGGTCTGAGCGTTGACCTCGACCAGCACGCCCACGCCGTTCTCGGCCATAGCAAAGGAAACGCCCTCAGCGGCGACCTTGCCAGCCTTCTTGGTCTGGGCAGCCATGCCCTTCTCACGCAGCCACTCGATGGCCTTGTCGAAATCGCCATTGGCCTCAGTCAGAGCCTTCTTGCAGTCCATCATGCCAACGCCGGTGATCTCGCGCAGTTCCTTAACCTGATTAGCGGAAATAGCCATTATAATTACCTCCAATATAAAATCTCAGCGAAAAAGCTGTACACGGTTGAAATAAAAGAAGCGCCCGCCCGCGCGGGCGGGCGCTTCCTTCATTTAGTGTTGAAAAAATTACTCGGCGACAGGGGCCTCGGGAGCCTGATCCTGACCCTGCTTGCCCTCCTGGATGGCGTTGGCCATAACAGAAGAGATCAGCTTGATGGCGCGGATCGCGTCATCGTTACCGGGGATGACGTAATCGATCTCATCAGGATCGCAGTTGGTGTCAACGATTGCAACGATGGGGATGTGCAGCTTGCGGGCCTCGTTGATGGCGTTGCGCTCCTTGCGGGGGTCAACAACAAACAGGGCACCGGGGAGCTTCTTCATCTCGGTGACACCGCCCAGGTACTTCTCCAGCTTGGCGATCTCGCCCATGTGCTTCATGACTTCCTTCTTGGGCAGCATGTCGAAGGTGCCGTCCTCCTGCATCTTCTTCAGCTGGTTCAGACGCTCAACACGACCACGCATGGTCTTGAAGTTGGTGAGCATACCGCCCAGCCAGCGAGCGTTGACCCAGTACATGCCGACGCGGGAAGCCTCTTCCTTGATGGCCTCCTGAGCCTGCTTCTTGGTGCCGACGAACAGCAGGGTCTCGCCCTTCTCACCCAGAGAACGGACGAAGTTGTAGGCCTCCTCCAGCTTCTTAACGGTCTTCTGCAGGTCAATGATGTAGATACCGTTACGCTCGGTGTAGATGTAGGTGGCCATCTTGGGGTTCCAACGACGGGTCTGGTGGCCGAAGTGAACACCGGCCTCCAGCAGCTGCTTCATAGATACGACTGCCATAGTTTTTTCCTCCTAAATTTCAGTTGTTTCTTCTGGGGGCTTCATATTTCCCGCCAACCTGGTCATCCAGGCACCGGGCGAAAAATCCGCACACCCACGCATGATGCTCTGGTATTTTACCATAGCTTTTCCCTGATTGCAAGAGCTATTCTCCAAAAAGCCCGGAATATTCCGAATATTTCAGAGAAAAGTTGGAAGGTGTCAGGCTTTTCGGTGAAAAGGCGGGAAGGATAGCGCCATAAGCGGAGCACAGGGTGCATAAGATGGAGAGGAGAGGGGGGAGAAATATGGATCAGCGGCTTAGGATGGAAGGGGGCGGCACGCTGACGGTGTGCCGGCAGGAAAACCGGGTCCGTCTAGTGGCTGAACGGCCTGTGGATGGACGTGGATTATATAAGGTATGGCTGCGCGGCCGCGGGGGGCGGCGCTTGTTGGGGACACTGGCCCCTGAAAATGGTCTGCTGCGGCTGGGCAGGACCCTGTCTGTGCGGGAGCTGGAGCAGAGCGGCTGCTGGCCGGTGACCGGGGCGGAGGCCGTGATGAGCTTCTCCTTTCAGGAGAACGGGGGCTGGTACTGCGAACCGCACCCAGAGAGGATGGTCTGCGACCCAGAGCTTCAGCGTCAGGTGCGCGGGTCCATGCTGTGCAGAAAAGACAGCGGTGGATTTCATTTGGCCGTGCCGTTTCGCACAGACGGTCCGCTGGCCTTGGAAACGCTGTTTTGCCTGGGTCATTTGGAGAAGATACAGGGGAAACCACATCTTGTGTGGAACTTTACCGCAGAAGGAGCCCCAAAACTGCCCAAACACGAGGGGTAAATACGCGGGAAATATGAATAAATTGGAAATAATCCAGTGATCCTATGCAAAGTGCTTGACAATGAGTGAAGTTTGTATTACATTAAAATCACTTAGTTAAGCCAAGATCGGGGCAGTCTAACGGTAAGGCTTGGTTAAGAGCATTTCCGGACGTGATCGGAAATGGTGCGTATAATTCGTCCCCCCAGCACTTCAGTCCAACAAAACGGAATTTGAAAGAGGTGAGTACAGAATGAAACACCAGAAGAACATGATTCGGAAGCAAGTTTACATTGTGAACGAGGGAGTTTCTCTGTGCCCACGTGGGTCTTTTCTGTATGGGCGGATGATCCGCTGAATGGGAATGGAACCATCGTTTGCAGTGCGAACGGTGGTATTTTCATACCTAAGAACGTAAATGAAACAGACTGCACAATCATTAAGAAAGAAGGTATACTATATGACAATGCTTAAGTCCAATAAGAACAACATTTGGTCCCGCGTCCGTGACGATGTCGATGTGGATGATCTGATCTTCAACTACGAGGCAAATCACAAGAACGAGGAGGCTGAGCAGCGCTCCGACCGCTAAGCGGAAGCTGCAAAAAAGAATATGGAATCACAGCAGTAAACGGCGGCCCGAATGGGACCGCCGTTTTTTTATATACAAGATACGAATGAGCGGATAACGAAACCGTGTCTGCCTATCACGGATTGCGCTGATAGAGGTGGATGTTGAAGCCAATCTGGGTGTCAAGCTCCTGCAACGTCCGCAGCCGCTCCACACCGGCCTGAGGCGTTTTCCAAGCATAGGGGGTCATACCGAAGAGCGCCATGATGTCAGCAGAGGAGTCCAGATGGACCGTGTAGCGCACCTGTCGGGAAGTCCGGTAGACAAAACCGGGGTACTCGTCCAGTTTTGACGGATTCTCATAGGGATTCGGATAGAGGACCTGCTTCAGCTCCCACAGGTGGAGGGCAGAGGGTACCACATAGAGGAAGGTGCCTTGCGGCTTCAATACCCGCTGGAACTCATCCAGAGCCAGCGGGGAGAACACGTTGGTCAGCAGGTCGATGCTCTGATCGGCCAGAGGCAGGTGGTAGACAGAGGCCACAGCAAACTCACCTTCACGCAGTCGCTTTGCAGCGCGGCGCAGCGCAAACTTGGACAAGTCCACACCGGCCACCCGGGGTGCTTTGCCCGCTTTTGCAAGTGCGGCATACAGCCCGGCGGTGTAGTAACCCTCACCGCAGCCGCTGTCCAACAGGGTGTGGACGGGGCTTTCCTCGGTGGCAGAAAGGGCCAGCTCGCACAGTGCGTCCCGGAGGGGGGCGTAGTAGCCTTTGTCCAGAAAGGCGGAGCGGGCCGCTACCATCTCTTTGTCGTCACCGGGATTTTTAGAGTGCTTTTTATTGGCGGGGAGCAGGTGCGTATAGCCTGCGGCACCCCGGTCGAAGCAGTGACCTGCCGGACAGCGGTAGGTGTGTTCATCAAAGGATAAAGCTGCCCCGCACAGGGGGCAGCAGAAGAGACTGTCCATAGTATCGGCCTTTCAAGTGGTGTTGTGTCGGCGCTTTTGTTTGCCGCTGATCTCCTGAAGATCAATGCGCCAGACGGCGGTGTGGGTTAGGCTGTTGCGAAGGGCCAGCTGGAAACGCTCCTCCGTCAGATCGGTCGGAGTTAAATGCTGGCAGAGCGCCCGCAAGGCCATGACTTTTTCGTCCTGGTCCGTAACCTCAGCGGCAGTACCGGTGGCGATGACCGATTGGAAGTAAGTGGTATACTGGTCAGGGAGACGAAAGGCCGGGCAGTCCTCCCCCACAAAGGAGACACAGACCTGGGGGTGCTTTCGCATCAGGTCCAGCTTGCGGCCCTCCAGCGCTCCGTGAAAGTAGAGACTGAGTCCCACCCGCACCAGGGACAGGGGCAGGCAGTAGGGGGCGCCCTCGTCGGTGGAGATCGCCACAATACCGTGGCTGCATTGGTCAATGAGGTTCAGGGAATAATCCAGATCTCTAGCTCGGTCAGCGCGGCGCATTAGCTCTCACCTCCGTTGGCACGAATGGTAAGCAGAGCGA
Source organism: Lawsonibacter sp. (assembly GCA_020025455.1). Taxonomy (GTDB): domain Bacteria; phylum Bacillota; class Clostridia; order Oscillospirales; family Oscillospiraceae; genus Lawsonibacter. The sequence continues at coordinate 8,458 of JAHHSC010000004.1, forward strand.
CCAGATCATGGTAGACACCGGCAGGGTCCTTTTTAAAGGCCTTGGCCATCTGCGCTGCCAGATCCCGGTCGGGTACCAGCAGCTCCAGCTGGAACAGGGGGGTTCCCACATCGTCCAGATGGAGGAACAGGGTATGGGTGCCGTCTTTGTTGTCCCGGATCGAGGACTGAATTTGATCCTCCTGGCGCAGTGCGTCGTTGAGCGTGGCCAGGTTTTCATCACAGTGCATCCGCACGGAGTAGGGAAGGCTGCTTTCGCAGGCCTTGCTGTTGCGGAGGCCATTTTCTGTGATGGAGTAGCGGTCCTCCTTGCGTTCCAGCTGTCCTGTTTCCACCATATGCTCCACGGCTTCGGTCAGAGAGAAGTAATCTACACCGGCATCGCACAGGGCGACCTCCAGCAGCTGAAGAAATGTGACGGGGCCGGCGGTCCGGGCCATGATATAAAGGACCAGCAGCTTCAGGTCCAGTTCACTCTGTATAAATCCAATGGGCGGCATAGGATCATCCTCCTGGGAAACGTGCGGTTTTACTGGGCCTGTAACATTACAAGCCACAATGCATAGTCTTATTATAACGAAAAAACGATGCTAAGGCAAGAGCGACCTGAGACACCAAATCGGATTTTGTTCATAAGATGGGATGGCAGCAAAATCAGATGTGGGTCGCGTTCCGACCCCGTGTTTTAGGAGGAAGAAATATGGCTGAAATGGTCGTGCCTGGCCCGGTTGGTGAGGAAAAAGGTTTCCGGGAGGCCGTATGTGTGCACACCAAGAAAATCATGGATTCCTGCCAGTCCAAGGACTGCCTTGAGAATTTGAGGGTCTATGTGAATGATGAGGATCAGCGGGTGATCGACCAGGCGGTGTCGGTAAAGTCCGGGGCCGCGGAGCTTCTTTACGCATACATCGACGTGGAAGAGATGCGCTATAAGAAAGGCTTCTATGCCGTCAACGTGTGCTGCTACTACAGGATCAGAGCGGATGTGAGCACCTGTGCCGGCCGCCTGACGCCGGTTTCCGGCCTGTCTGTGTTCCGGAAGCGCTGTGTGCTCTATGGTGGCAGCAGCGGCGCCAAAGTGTTCTCTTCTGCCACGTGCGGGGGCGGCCCGATCCGCGAGGATGGCGCGATGCCCGAGGCGATTGTGGAAGTGGTGGACCCCATGGTATTGTGCATGAGGCTGCTGGACGGTCGCTGCTGCCAGTCCATGAACGATGACTGTGCAGAGGTGCCCCAGCTGGTGGCCGATTGCTTCCCAGAGGCGCTGAATATGTGCTGTGGTTCACAGAACATCTACGTTACGCTGGGCCAGTTTTCCATTCTGCGTCTGGAGCGGGACACTCAGCTGCTCATGCCCGCCTATGACTACTGCATCCCCTGCAAAGCCTGTTCCTGCGAGGACGAGAGCTGCCAGAAGGATCCCTGTGAGCTGTTCCAGTCGGTGAATTTCCCCATGGATGCGTTCTTCCCCAGCGGTGAGCGGGGCGGCGGCTGCCCCGAGAGCAGCGGGTGTGGCTGCTGCAAGTAAACGAAAAACCCGATGTGACTTTGTCGCATCGGGTTTTCCTATCCTATTGGGTTACATCAGAGGTGCAAATACACGCAGAATACTGCGGTACAGACGCTTGAGCAGGCTGCGGCGGTGGTACGTGTGCGGGTCCACATACTCACTTTTCTTCAAGGTGTTCTCAAAGTCCCGGCGAATGTCTTGAATACAGGGGGCCTCGCACAGCCAGACACCATCCTCAAAGTGTAGGAACAGACTGCGGTAGTCCAGATTGACCGTGCCGACGGTGGCAAAGCGGTCATCCACCACAAAGTTCTTGGCATGAATGAAGCCGGGCGTGTACTCATAGATCTGTACCCCGGCATCAATCAGGGGAGGGTAATGGGCCCTAGTCACCTCAAAGACACAGCGTTTGTCTGGGATATGGGGGGTGATGATCTTCACATCGACACCGGACTTGGCCGCATTGCACAGGGCGGTATTGGTGGCAACGTCAATGATAAGGTATGGGGTGGTGATGTAGATATACTTCTTGGCCTTGGCAATCATGTTGAGATACACGGTCTGCGACACGGCCTCGTGATCCAAGGGGGTGTCCGTGTAGGGCTGGACATAGCCTGTCCAGGGCCGGGCGGGGGAGACCGGCGGACGAAACCGGTTAAAGTCCTCGTCCTGGTTGCTGCAATAGTCCCACATGGACAGGAACATGACGGTCATGGACCAGACCGCATCGCCCTCCAGCAGGATCATACTGTCTTTCCAGTGACCGAAGCGCTCTTCTACGTTGATATACTCATCTGCCAGGTTAACGCCGCCGGTAAACCCAACCTTACCGTCCACAATAAGAAACTTGCGATGGTCCCGGTTGTTGAGGCGGATGCTCATAATTGGAACAAAACGGTTAAAGACCCGGCACTTGATGCCGCAGGCTTCCATCTGCTTGTCGTAGTCCTTTGGAAGCGTGAACATACAGCCAAAATCATCGTAGAGAAGGCGAACATCCACACCCTGGGCAGCCTTGCGCTTCAAAATTTCCAGAATACTGTTCCAAAAAAGACCGTTATGGATGATGAAGTACTCCAGAAAAATGTAATGCTCCGCCTTTTCCAGCTCCTCCAGTATCCGGGGGAACGCATCGTCGCCCAGGGGGAAGTACTCGGTTTCCGTGTTGGTGTAGGCAGGACAGGCAGCGTGCTGTTCCAAATAGTTGGCCTGACCGGCGGCATCGCCGCCCAGGGGGAGCAGATCGTCCGACTTGAAGTCGTCCTTCAGTGCCTTCAGGGACTGTTCCCAGATGCTGTACATGCGCTTCTGAAGCCGCTTTGGGATGGTCCCGCCACCAATCAGCAGATAGAAAACACCGCCGAATACAGGGAAGGGAAGGATCAGAATGAGCCATGCGATCTTGTAGCCCGGTTCCATTCGGCTGCTTACAATAAGCAGAGCGGCAAGGACGCTGAGGATAATGCAGCACCAGTAAAATGCCTGCATATGTTCAGAAAAGACGGCGATCATGAATGCCAGGGTGACGAGCTGTGCCAGCAGAGAGAACGCAATCAGAACGGATCGGTGGAATAGAAAGTAAAATATTTTTTTCAAAACAGCGCCTCCCATACATCGAGATAAATGGGGTTCTTAGGGAATCGTTTCGACGGAACAGCGGAGCTGTCCGTCCGCAATGGTGATGATTCCGTAGGTGGAGGCACAAGAGCCTGGGTTCATGACCCAGAGACCGTCCTCCAGCTGCGTGCAGTAAGGCACATGGGTGTGCCCGAAGAGAAGCAGATCCACATCGGCCGCCCTGGCTTCGGCAATAGCCCGCGCATAGCCCTGCTTGACGTGCCACTGGTGGCCGTGCCCCAGAAGGATAGAGGTTCCGTTCAGACGGATGCGCTTTTTGTCCGGCTCTAGGGAATAGCCCCAGCCATCACAGTTGCCGGGAACCATGCAGATCGGCAGCTGCTGGTAGACCCGGGCCACCTCTTCGGCATCCTTCTGGTAATCCCCCAGATGGATGACATGGTCCGGGTGGTGTTCCTCAATGGCCCAGTACATCCCGGAGGTATCATGGTGTGAGTCGGAAAATACGAGAATTTTCAATCTTTGTCACCTCGGCGATCTGACTGCATATACTGAAAGTGAAATCATGTAGGGAGGGAATCTTGTGCGAGCCAAGAAAGAACAGGACCACTCATGGAAAGAGACGGCTGCGGAGCTTGCCAAAAACCGGGATGCGATCGCTCAGCTGGCCCATTCTGACGATGCACAAAAGCTCATGTCCTTGCTCCGCCAGCAGGGCGGTGTACAGGAGGCGGCTAACGCGGCCGCAAGCGGAGATCCAAGCCAAATCCTTGCGATGATGGACCAGCTGATGAAAAGCCGGGAAGGGGCACAGCTCGTGGATCGAATCGGAGATCAGGCCAAAAAAGCAGGTCTGGAATAAGAAAAAATCGGCCGGGGAGGGGGGACACCGTGTCAGAATTTGATGACAAACTCAACGCAATACTGAACGACCAGAACGCCATGCATCAAATCATGGCACTGGCCCACTCCCTGTCCGGAGATAAAACGGGGCAGACGCAGGACCCACAGCCCGCACAGACGGAGAATCAGGACCAGGGGCCGGATCTGGCAGGAATGTTAAGCCAGGTGGACCCGGAACTGGTTCGTAAGGGGGTTGAACTGATTCAAGGGGCGGGAGGAGAGGACGAGAAAGGGGCTGCCCTCCTGCTGGCCCTGCGTCCCTATCTAAGAGAAGAGAAGCGGGAGCGGCTGGACCGCGCCATGCAGATGGCCCGGACCATGCGTCTGATCCGCACTGCCATCGGAGCTATCGGTGGAAAGGGGGGGAGCGGGGGTGTATAATCGTTATATCCCTCAGGATACCTCCTATACCCGGCTGGAGACCGAGCAGGACAGAAACTTCCACAGTGAAAAAGAAGAGATGCGAGGGACGGGGCCAACCGCCGGACGAATGTTTGGCGCACTGGGCAGTCTGCGGAATCTCTTTTCAGCCCAGAACGGGGAACACCGTACCCTAAGCAGCGTAATTAAGAGCCTGGACAGCGGGGATGTGCTCCTTCTCCTAATTGCCATTCTGCTGTTGGTAGAAGGGGAGGACGTGGACCTGGCGGTGGCGCTTGGGCTGGTATTCTTGCTGGGGCTAGGGGACGAGAACGAGAAACACGAGAAATAAAGAAGAGGGGGCGTACCCGCCCCCATTTTTGCGTGTCAGCCCACGCTGTGCAGAACCGTTCCATCCGGCAATGTAAAGGATGCGCTGGAGGGACAGGGATACTGCGCAGGGCCAGAAGAAGTCATGCGATAGACCAGCTCACCGGCCTGCTCCTGCTCTGCCGAGACCAGAAGTCCGCTTTCCACGCTGATCCAAAATCGGGTCAGCAGATCCAGCTTCTCATCGCGTGTCTCTACATAAATACAGGGAAGATCATCCCGCAGGTCATAGCCAGCATCGGAAATGGACTTCATATCCTGAGCCAGTACGGTTTCATAGGTCGGGATGCGCTGGCTCAGATCGGCAGAATTCTGGTCCGCCTTCGCAGTTAGGCAGCGGGAACTTCCGTCATACCAGTAGTATAACGTGCCCTCTCCAACCAGATCGTGACGAACCACGCCGGATGGGAGAACCAGACGGCTGTGAGTCCAGCCATCATCGGTCCAGCTGTTCACCTGAGTGATAGCGCTGCGATCGCCCCAAAAAGTCTCCAGGGACAGTTCACGGTAGTAGCTGTTGGAGCGGTCCAGGGTCGCAATGACGCCCTGGACGGTTTCGGGCGTCACGGCGACACGATGAAGGGAATCATCCTCTGAGTCGGTGTCGCTGCCGGAGGATGACCCACCCTGACTGGGACTATCCGAGGGCAGGACCACGGCTGGAGGCGTAAAGGAGAGCATAGCCTTTCCGAAGCTTGTGAGTATGGCGCCCAGAATCAGGATCGTGACCGCGGCAACAATCATCAGTCGGTTTTTCGGCTCCATAGACTCACCTCATAAGCTTGCTTTATATGTTGTCCGGCTGTTTGTTAGACGCCGAACTCCTCCGGGGGCAGCTGGCGCTGACCGAAGTGCCACTGGATTGCGTCCACGATACGGCGGCAGGCCTGACCGTCGCCGTAAGGATTGACGGCGTGTGCCATCTTGTCATAGGCGGTCTGGTCAGAGAGCAGCTCAGAGGCCATGGCAAAGATGGTATCCTCCTGTACGCCGGCCAGACGAACTGTGCCGGCCGTTACAGCTTCGGGACGCTCGGTCTCCCGGCGGAGGACCAAAACGGGCTTTCCAAGGGCGGGGGCCTCCTCCTGCAGTCCGCCGGAGTCGGTCATGACGAGGTAGCAGCGGGCCATCAGATTATGCATATCGTCCACGGCCACGGGAGCAATCAGATGGATGCGGGGATGGTTGTCTAAGTACTTGTGGGCGGCTTCCTGCACCACAGGAGACAGGTGGACGGGGTAGACCAGCTCCACATCGGGGAACGCATCCGCCACCCGGCGCAGAGCCGTCATGATGTCGGTCATAGGCTGACCGTAGTTTTCACGTCGGTGGCAGGTGACCAGGACAACCTTTTTGTGTTCGTAATCAAGCTCATTCAAAATATCGTCTGAAAAGTGATAATCCTGCACAACCGTTGTCTGCAAAGCATCAATGACGGTATTTCCGGTGAGAAATACTCCATTGGTAATGTTCTCACGGGCCAGGTTTTCCCGGTTCGTGACAGTGGGGCAGAAGTGGAGATCTGCAATGGAACCAACCATCTTCCGGTTCATCTCCTCGGGGAAGGGAGACCACTTATCGTAGGTGCGCAGACCGGCCTCCACATGGCCCACAGGGATCTTGTGGTAGAAGGCGGCCAGAGCACCGGCGAAGGTGGTGGAGGTGTCCCCGTGAACCAGCACCAGGTCAGGCTTAGCCTGCTCCAGCACCTCGTCCATACCGAGCAGGCACTTCGAGGTGATGGTGGACAAGGTCTGACGGGGCTCCATAATGTTCAAATCGTAATCGGGTTTCAGCTTGAAAATATCAAGCACGCTGTCCAGCATCTGACGGTGCTGGGCGGTGACGCAGCAGATGGCATCAATACCGGGGCGGTTGGCAAGCTCCAGAGCCAGCGGGGCCATCTTGATGGCCTCGGGCCGGGTGCCAAAAATGGTCATAACTTTGATGTTGCTCATTTGTCCGATTTGTCCTCCTCACCGAAAAAACCGTTGTTACCGGAATGTTGGGTTTCTTGGGGTTCTGATGTGCCCTCACCGGAACGATCCAGATAGAATTTAGCTGCCAAGCCACCGGCTACACAGAGAGCCAGCAGGAACAGCATGGCACGGACTACGCCGATGGTGGTCAGTACCACGGCGGACAGACCCAGAATGGCACTGATCACATAGAGCGTGGCTACCGCCTGCTTTTGGGAGAAGCCCATGTCGATGAGCCGGTGGTGGATGTGACCGCGGTCAGGGGACATGGGGGACTGGCCCTTAGCCAGACGACGCAGAATGGCGAAGCAGGTGTCGAAGATGGGCAGACCCAGCATCAGGAAAGGGGCTGCGAAGGAGATAATGGTGTAGAACTTGAATAGACCCTGTATAGAGACAGTGGCCAGCACAAATCCAAGGAAGGTGGAGCCGGTATCTCCCATAAAAATCTTGGCGGGGTTCAGGTTGTAGGGAAGGAAACCCAGGCAGGCACCTGCCAGAGCGGCGGTGAGAATGGCCACGTCCGGCTCGGCCACGATCAGAGCGATGACCAGCAGGGTCATGGAGCTGATGGTGGATACGCCGCAGGCCAGGCCGTCCAGACCGTCAATCAGGTTGACGGCGTTGGTGATGCCGACAATCCACAAAACGGAGATGGGGATGGACAGCCAGCCCAGCTCCCAGTAGGGGTTGTCACTGAAAATGTTGATGTTGGAAAGAAAATCGATCCGGTTGCCCATGAGCACGGCAATCAGTGCGGCGCATATCTGCACCAGGAACTTGGGCTTGGCGGGCAGGGCGTAGATGTCATCGAAGATGCCCAGCACCACGATGACCACGACGCCCAGAAGCATACCGCGCAGCTGCTGGGTCAGGGGCAGAAACAGTAGAATGCTGAGGATAAAGCCAAAAAAGATGGCCAGTCCGCCCATGCGGGGGATGGGGTGGTCGTGCATACGGCGGCTATCCTTTGGGACGTCTACCGCACCGATGCGGAAGGCCAGGGATTTGACCACCGGGGTGGAAATCAGGGCCACAATTGCTGCCACCAGAAGGGCGGTCAGGGCAGAGCCCACAACAGGAAGTTGATTCGGCATGGTAATTCAATTCCTCACTTAATGTCTGTGATAGATGGGTGGCAGCTCAGCGGGCCACGAAACCGATCTTTTTGTAGACCTTGCGGAGCGTCTTATTGGCCACATAGGAGGCCTTCTCGGCGCCCTGCTTGTAGACGGACTCCAGGTATGCCTTGTCGGCCAGAATACGGGTGGCCTCCTCACGAATGGGGCGCAGCGTCTCTACCACGGCGTCACCCACAGCGGGCTTAAAGGTTCCGTAGCCGCAGCCGTCAAACTCTCGCTCGATCTCCTCAAAGGTCTTGCCGGTGACAGCAGCGTAAATGGACATGAGATTGGCCACGCCGGGCTTGTTCTCGGGGTCATAGCGGACACAGTGCTCCGTGTCGCTGTCGGTGATGGCGCGCTTGAACTTGCGCTGGATGTCCTCAGGCTTCTCCATCAGGAAAACACAGCCCTCGGGGGAGGATTTGGACATCTTGGACTCGGGGTTAGAAAGGCCCATAATCCGGGCACCGGTCTTGGGAATGTAAGGCTCCGGAATCTTAAAGACGTCTCCGTAAATGTTGTTGAAGCGCTGGGCGATGTCGCGGGTAATCTCCACGTGCTGCTTCTGGTCATTGCCCACGGGGACAAAATCAGGCTGATACAGCAAAATGTCAGCCGCCATCAGGGAGGGGTAGGTGAACAGACCGCCGTTAATGTTGTCGGCGTGCTTGGCAGACTTATCCTTGAACTGGGTCATACGGCTCAGCTCGCCAAACATGGTGTAGCAGTTGAGAACCCAGCCCAGCTCAGCGTGCTGATGCACGTGGGACTGGATGAACAGGGTGTTTTTCTCCGGGTCCAGACCGCAGGCGATGTACTGGGCCAGCTGCTCCAGCGTGCGGCGGCGCAGGTCAGCGGGGTTCTGACGCACCGTGATGGTGTGCATATCGGCCATAAAATAATAACAATCGAACTCATCGGCACGGGCGCCCCAATGCTTGATGGCGCCAAGGTAGTTGCCCAAGTGCAGGTCACCGCTGGGCTGGATGCCGGAGAGCATAACTTTCTTTTCGTCCATTGGTTTTAAACTCCTTTGGTGGCTGCGGGCGCGAAGCCATACATCCACATAATATCAGTTTATTGTATCACCAGAAGGATGGAAAGGCAACCGAGAATTCATACCTTTTCAGAATATAGGCAGAAAAAAAGAGAAAAAGGCGGTGCGGAATGTCCTTGTTCCGCACCGCCATTTAAACGTATTATGGTTCCAGCAGGCCCTGCTCTACTAGGAAGTCGTGGGCAGTCTGCTCCACACTCTGGCGCTCCACGTCCACTGCATAGGTGAGCGCCACCATGGTCTCGTTGTCCACGCGGCCCTGGAGAAGCTCCAGCACGTCCCGCAGGTTGGGGGCTGCCTGGGCGAAATCCGCAAAGAGATCGTCCCGCACCAGGTAGACTCCGTTGTATTCCGGGAAGAATTCCTTGTCATCCTCCAGAATCGTGAGGTTTGCTCGCTTGTTGAGGCCGTCGGTGGCGTAGACCACCATCACATCAAAGTTTCCCTTTTCCACAGCGGTATATTTAAGGGAGACATCGACCGGGACAACATCTCGGAAGTTGAGTCCGTAGCAGTCCACAAAGGGCTGGTATTTCATGCTGCCCTCAGCAGTAAAGAACTCATGCTCGCCGCCCAGCACCAGCTGGGGCGCGCAGGGGATCAGATCGGAGATGGTGTGAAGATCGTACTGTTCCGCCACCGCCTGTGTGACACCCAGAGCATAGGTGTTGTTGAGACCGACCTTGGACAGCATCTGAATGTGTTCCTGGTCCTGAAGAACTCCGCTGACATAGCTGTAAAGGGATTCCCCCTCCGGAATATCGGAGACGTCCTGCCCAAGGAAAGTGGTAAGGGCAGTTCCGTCATAGCTGAACATCAGGTCACAGCTGGGGTTCTCGCCCCGGAGCTCTTTGAAGTTGTTGACCTGCGTCATGGGGTCGCGGATAACCACATCCAGATCAGTACGGTCCTCCACCAGCTGCTTCACCATGCTGTGCATGAGCTTGACCTCGGAGTAGTCCCCGTCGTAGAGGACCAGCTGACCACTGGTGTCCTGAGGAATCAGCATGGCGGCCACCAGACCAACAGAGGCAACGGTCAAAGCGGCAGCACCGCACACAGAGGCCCACTTGGGCAGCTTCTTTCGGCTGGGGTTGCTGAGACGGTGCTCCACAAGACCCATGAAGAGATCCAGCACCAAGGCCATTCCCATCAGCGCCAGAGCACCGGAGACGATCAGCTCCGTATTCTGCTGTCGGATGCCGCTGTTGATGATGTTGCCGATGCCGCCGCCGCTGACCGTAGCGGCAAAGACGGCAGTGCCGATGGCGTTCGCCACAGCGATGCGAAGACCGGTAAATACCATGGGCATGGCCAGAGGCAGTTCCAAATGGAGCAGCCGATAGGCGGGGGTCATGCCCATACCAACCGCCGCTTCTTTCAGACCGGGAGCCACCTCTGACAGGCCCAGACTGGTATTTCGTACGATGGGGAGCAGGGAGTAAAGGGCCAGACCGACCATAGCGGTGGGCTTTCCTGCACCCATGAACACCATAATGATGCCCAGCAGGGCCAGGGCAGGGGTCGTCTGGATCAGATCCACGACCCGCAGCACGACCTTCCCCAGCTTCGGCTTCAGGTAGACCAGCAGACCCAGCGGCAGACCGATCACCACGGCCAGCACCAGGGAGGCCAGCACCAGAGCCAGGTGGTCAAAAAACATCGCAACCGTCATGTATCATCCCCGCCTTTCCGCAGTCCGCGGGGGACCACACGCTTTTGCAGCCAGTCTACCAGAGAGCCCAATGCAAAGGCCAGCAGAGCGGCAGGAATGGCACCTTGAAGAATGAGGGTGTTGTTGTTGGAGCTGACACCCTGATAGATAAAGTTGCCCAGACCGCCTTGGCCGATCATGGCGGCCAGCACTGCCCAGCTGACGGTATAGACCGTGGACATCCGCAGACCGCCCACGATGGAGGGCATAGCCAGAGGAAGCTCCACCCGGAAAAGCCGCTGGGTTCGGTCCATGCCGCAGCCGCGCGCGGCCTCCTTATATTGAGGGTCTACCGAGCAGAGGCCTGTGTAGGTGTTTTTCAAAATCGGGAAGGTGGCGTAAATGCTCAGGGCGATAAGTACAGTGGCAGGCCGCATACCCAGATAGAGGAACAGCAGCCCCACAAAGATGATGCCGGGGATGGTGTTCAGCACAGAGAGCACCGGGAGGACAAACTTGGAGAGCTTTGGGGTACGGGAGAGCAGCACACCCAGCGCCACGCCCATGAGAAAGCCAAAAAAGACCGACACCAGTGTGTAGCCCAGATGGACCAGCACAGCGTGGAGGATTTCAGCAAAGCTGGCAGTCATCCCATCACCCCCACAGGTGTTCCGCCATAGCGGAGGCCATGCTGGTCTTGGTGACGATGCCGGCTACCGTGTTGTCTTCGTTCAGTACCACCAGGTAGGGCATGCCGCTGGCAATCAGCTGCTCAAAGCAGCTCTTGGCGTTGTCACCGACCATGACGGTGGGGGTGGAGCAGCGGACCAGAGGATTGATGCTGTCCACCACATGACCGGTGAGACGGATGTCTGCAATGGACACGGTGCCCTGGTAGCGGTTCTGATCGTCCACCACCAGCAGGGTGTCAACATTTCGGCGCTGCATCTTACGGACGCACTCGTGGACGCCGCGATTCTGTTCCACCGTGAAAATGTTGGTGCGCATAAAGTCGGCCACGGTCAGATCGGCGGCACGGGAGGGAAGCTGCTTTCCCAGGAAGTTCCGAACCTGCTCGGTGGCGGGGGCCTGCAGCATTTCCTCGGGAGGAGCGGCCTGAACAACCGTTCCCTGATCCAGGAAAATAATCACATCGGCCAGATCCAGAGCTTCTTCCATGTCATGGGTGACAAAGACGATGGTTTTCTTCAGCTTCTGCTGCAAGGCTTTTACTTCCACCTGGAGGGAACGCCGTGTCATGGGATCCAAAGCGCTGAACGGCTCATCCATCAGCACCACAGGGGGAGAGGCGGCCAGAGCGCGGAGAATACCGACGCGCTGCTGCTGGCCACCGGACATTTCAGAGGGATATTTGTGGGCGTACTGCTCATAGGGCATATCGACCATGTTCATCAGCTCGCGGACCAGAGGCTCAAACTTCTCCTTAGGATAGTTCAGAAGCTTGGGCACCACGCAGATGTTTTGCTCTACCGTCATATTGGGGAACAAACCGATCTGCTGGATCACATAGCCAATGTGCCGGCGCAGGTCATAGGGGTCGGCGGTCGTGACATCCTGCCCGTTTAAGTAGATGTGGCCGCTGTCCGGCTTGATCAGTCGGTTGATCATCTTCAAAGTGGTGGTCTTTCCGCAGCCGGAGGGACCAATCAGTACGGCAAACTGACCGTCCTGGACCTCAAAGTTGATGTCCTTCAACACGGTCTGGTTGCCGTAGGATAGAGAGACGTGTTCGAAACGAAGCATGGAATACCTCCCTTAGAATGGAAATTCAGTATGGTATGAATAAAGTATACAGGAAATCCCAGCAAAATTCAAATTAAAAAAATTTAAATATAAGGGTCAAATCTGTTAAAATCGCGTAAATTTACAGAATGTTTACAGAATATTTAAGAATTTTACAAGTTGCGATGTTATGCACAGACAGTTGAATAAAACGAAGGCCGCCCCAAATGAGGCGGCCTTCGAGCATTTCGTTAATCCAGAGGCTTAAAATCAGAGGCGGGACGACCGCAGAGGGGGCAGCGGAAATCGTCAGGCAAGGTGTCAGATTCGTAAATAAATCCGCAGACCTTGCAGACGAAGCCGCGAGGCTTTTTGGTCTGGGCGGCGGGTTCCTCCTGTGTCTGTGGAGTCTCACCGCGAACCGAGGCGGCCAGAGTTTCAGCCAGGGCCTCTAACTCGCTGTCCTGACCGGGAGCCAGGGTGGACTTGAGCGTGACAGGGGCGCTGAGGATCTCCATGTCCTTCATGCCACCCAGAAGATCAGCCATAAGCTTGCCGCTGGCAGGAGCCCAGGAGCCGTTCTGGATTAAGGCTACCTTTCTGTGCTGCAGATTGTGGTGCGCCAGATCCTGAAGAAAGTTTTCCATGGAAACAAAGATGCCGTTATTATAGGTGGTGGCGGCAAAGACCAGGTGGCTGTACTTGAAGCACTGGGCCAGCACAACCGATGTGGAGGTGACGGATACATCGTACATATCCACAGGGATGCCCCGCTCGACCAGACGGCAGGCCAGAATATTGGCGGCAGCCTCGGTACCGCCGTAGACGGAAGAGAACGCGATGAGAACCCCGTTTACTTCCGGCTCATAGGCGGCCCACTTGGAGTACTTATCCAGAATGAGCTCCAGATTGTTCCGCCACACAGGGCCGTGGAGGGGGAGGAGCATCTGAATGTCCAGCCCGGCGGCTTTTTTCAGAAGTGCGGTAACCTGGGGACCGTACTTGCCCACAATATTGGTGTAGTACCGACGTGCCTCGTCCAGCAGGTCGTGATTGAAGTCAAACTCGTCTGAAAACAGGTGACCGTTAAGCGCACCAAAGGTGCCGAAGGCATCGGCAGAGAAGAGAAGCTTGTCCGTGGAGTCATAGCTCACCATGACCTCAGGCCAGTGGACCATAGGGGCGTTGTAGAAGGTGAAGGTGTGGCGGCCGGTGGAGATGGACTCGCCCTCTTTGACCAGAATGGTGTTGTTTGGGTCTGTGCAGTGGAACTGACGGATCAGATTGACAATCCTTCCGTTGCAGACGATGTGGGCCTCGGGGTGGCGGAGCATCAGATCGCCCAGCGTGGCGGCATGGTCTGGCTCCATGTGGTGAACAAAGACATAGTCCAGCTTCCGCCCGTCCAAAACGTGCTCCAGATTATCAAAAAACTGGGCCTGAACGGAACGATCCACTGTGTCGAATAGGACTGTTTTTTCGTCCAAAAGCAGGTAGGAGTTGTAGGACATCCCCCTGGGTACGGGGTGGACAGCCTCAAAGAAAGGTTTTTGAAGATCGTTTGCACCGATCCAAAACAGGTCTTTGGTCACAGAACGAACACAGTACATGGTATAGCCTCGCTTTCCTCAGATCGGAGACGGTAACACCGCCATTGAATTCAATATAATCATACCATAGTTTGCTGCATAAGACCAGAATTTTGTAGTTCAAAATACTGGTTGAAAAAGGAATAGAAATTCCGTATAATAAAACAATAACTAGGACGGCACAGCCGTTTTTACATGAGCGATAAAATGCAACGAGTGAGGGAGTATCGAACCCATGTACCGTATTGATATTATGACGTTGTTTCCCGACGTGGTGGGGGACATGCTGTGTGAGTCCATTCTGGGTCGCGGGCAGGAGCGGGGCTATATCCGCATCGAGTGTCACCAGATTCGCGATTACACCATGAACAAACAGAAGCAGGTAGATAATTACCCTTACGGAGGCGGCCGCGGCGCAGTCATGCAGGCCGATCCCCTGTACCGCTGCTGGAAGCATATCTGCGACGAGGCGGGGGAGCGGGTGCATACCATTTTTATGTCTCCGGCGGGCAAGACCTTTTGCCAGGCCGACGCGCGGCGGCTGAAGGACGACTACGAACGGATCATTCTGGTCTGTGGCCACTACGAGGGGATTGACGAGCGCTTCATCGAGGAGTGCGTGGACGAGGAGATCTCTCTGGGTGACTTTGTCATGACCGGCGGCGAGATACCCGCTATGGCGGTGGCCGATGCAGTATGCCGCCTGGTGCCCGGTGTTCTCTCTGACCCTGAGTGCTATGAAAACGAGAGCCACTGGAACGGTATGTTAGAGGCCCCCCAGTACTCCCGGCCTGAGGTCTGGCACGACAAGGCCGTACCTCCGATTCTGCTGTCCGGCCACCATGTCAATGTTGAAAAATGGCGCCGCAAGCAGGCAATTCTCCGTACCCACGACCGCCGCCCCGACATGTATGCCAAGCTGGATCTGAGCTCTAAGGCAGACCGGAAGCTGGTGGCTGAGTTGGAGCAGGAGCTTGGTCATCCGCTGGATGAAACGAAAGGCAACAATCAGTAGGCGGTCTTTACATCCGTGAGGAACTATGGTAGACTGTTTAATAAATATGATTTTGAATATCATGTTTGGAGATGAAGCAAATGAGTTTTAAAATAGTGGTAGACAGCTGCTGCGATTTGCCCCCCCAGATGCTGAAGGACCCCCACTTTGTAAAGGTACCGCTCACCATCCGTTCCAACGGAAGTGTTTTTGTGGACGACGAGACGTTTGATCAGCAGGATCTGCTGGAATCCATGCGCACCAGCGAGGAAGCTCCTTCTACGGCCTGTCCCTCTCCACAGGCCTATCTGGATGCCTATGGGGATGATGCAGACGATGTCTATGTGGTCACGCTGTCCGCCCAGCTCAGCGGTTCCCATAACTGCGCCGAGCAAGCCCGAATGCTGATGGAGGAGGAGCACCCAAAGGTGAATATCCATGTGTTCAACTCCTGCTCCGCTTCCTCTGGAGAGGTGATGGTGGCCATGACCGTGAAGGAACTGGCCGAGAGCGGCTTGCCCTTCAAGCATGTGGTCCGTGAGACGCAGGCGTTTATTGCCCGTATCAAGACCTACTTTGTGCTTGAGACGCTGGAGAACCTGCGGAAAAACGGCCGTCTGACCAAAATCCAGGCGATGGTCACCGGAGCCCTGAAAATCAAGCTCCTGATGGGCGGTACCCCTGAGGGCGAGATTTGCAAGCTGGGTCAGGCCCTGTCCGTGAAACAGGCCTTGAGCCGGATGATCGATAAGATCGCATCCGACCCTGACCATGAAGGCCGCACCGTTGCCATCTGTCACTGTAATTGTCCCGAGCGTGCCGCGCAGTTGAAGGAGAGCCTTCAGGCACGGTGCAAGTTTTCCAAGGTGCTGATTCTGAAGAGCGGCGGCATTACCTCTGTGTATGCCAACGACGGCGGAATTGTGGTATCCTATTGAGCAACGCCGACTCTTGACAAGTGGTCGGCGCTGTGGTACGATTCCCTCACAACAAGGGGGAGTAGTCGGCGCGCGTCCGCGCGCGGCATAAGCCAACAAGCATGGCGGGCCATGAGCCTGTCCTGGCTGTGCCTGAAATGACCAGACCTGCGTTCCGATTGGAGGAGCGCAGGTCTTTTTTTGAAGGTAAATGGGAAAACTGTCCCTTGCGCCGATTGGCACATTCGAAAAGACAGAAAGGAAGAGAAGATATGTCATTTGATTTTCTCTGGGCAGGGCTTATGTCAATCACCTGGAAGCAGGCGCTCATGTATGGAGTGGGTGCGCTGCTCATATGGCTTGCCATCGAAAAGGGGTATGAGCCTGCACTGCTGATGCCCATGGGCTTCGGTGCCATCCTGGTCAACCTCCCCATGTCCGGTGTGATTAACCAGATCACCCAGGGAGTGGGGGAGACCAACGGTATTATAGAATGGCTGTTCGATGTAGGAATCGAGGCATCGGAGGCCATGCCGCTGCTGTTATTTATCGGAATCGGTGCCATGATCGACTTCGGCCCGCTGCTCGCAAACCCCAAGCTGTTCCTGTTCGGAGCGGCCGCACAGGTGGGTATTTTTCTCACCGTGATGATTGCGGTGGCCCTGGGCTTCAACGTTCGCGACGCCGCATCCATTGGTATTATCGGTGCTGCTGACGGACCCACTTCCATTCTGGTGTCTCAGGTGCTCCGATCCAACTATATTGGTGCCATCGCCGTGGCTGCTTACAGTTATATGGCTCTGGTGCCGATTATCCAGCCCTTTGCCATCAAGCTGGTGACAACCAGGAAAGAACGGGCGATCCGTATGCACTATACGGCGGGCAGTGTATCCAGAAAAATGCGCATCGTGTTCCCGGTTCTGGTGACCGTGGTGGCTGGACTGGTTGCCCCGGCCTCTGTGTCTCTGGTGGGCTTCCTTATGTTCGGAAACCTGATTCGGGAGTGCGGCGTACTGGAATCCCTCTCCAAGACCGCGCAGAACGAGCTGGCTAACCTGATTACGCTGCTGCTGGGCATCACGATCTCGTTCTCCATGCGGGCGGAGTACTTTGTGACCAAAGAGACCATTATGATTATGGGTCTGGGCCTGGCTGCTTTTGTGCTGGACTCGGTTGGCGGCGTGCTCTTTGCAAAGCTGCTGAACCTGTTCAGCAAGAACAAGATTAACCCCATGATCGGCGCTGCCGGCATCTCCGCGTTCCCCATGTCTGCCCGTGTGATCGAGAAAATGGGACAGGAGGCGGACCCCCAGAACCACTTGCTGATGCACGCGGTAGGCGCCAATGTGTCCGGTCAGATCGCCTCTGTCGTGGCCGGCGGCGTCATCCTCCAGTTCTTTATGTAAGCTGTTCGCAGAAAGGAAGTAACGCAAATGACTGCTGATATGATGACGGCCCTCCAGCTGTTGGGCCAGGGTATGCTGGGCATTTTCGTCGTTCTGGGTGTTATTGCCCTGTTGGTGCTGCTGATGCAGAAGCTGGACCAGCACACGGGCAAGAAGGACTGAGCTTCAGCCAGTCCTGAACTACATCGGCCAGACCAATGGGGCCGACCAAGTTATCCACCAGAACGGTCATCAGTTCGTCGATCCGGGACGGGCTGGTGGTGAGGGCGGGGAGCGAGCAGGCCGCTCCGTCCTCTTCCGTTATCCGTACCCCGTAGTTCTCCATGGCAAACGGAGACGAACCTTCCAAGTCCACCGTGAGGAAATAATGGAAGATCCGGGATCTGTCCTGATCGTCCCGACACGCTCTAGTCGCTACTTTGTATTCCATAATGTAGTAGTTTCCTCCTTTGTATTCATTTTATGACCACAGTATATAGTGCAAACGTCACAAAGAAAAGGAAAAAATATCGCAGGAAACGCCCCGTTTCGCTGCTCTTCGGGCGGGGGTCGGGGGAAGGAATCGGAAAGTGGTCGAAGTCGGTCTAAGTAACCGGAAAAGTTCTTTTTTAATCGTCAAACAGAAAAACGACCCAGCCACGTTCCAGTGGCTGGGTCGTTTAGTATCTTCTTACAGCTTGAAGTCCTCATCCGGAATCGAGGATCCGGGCAGCTTGGCGGGGCGGGGTGGTGTACGCTTCAGAGGGTCATACTTGAAAGAGCGGCAGTGGGATCCGGCGGACATAACACCCTTTCTGGCACAGACTACCTGCGTTTCATTAAGGGCGCGGCCGTGGGTGCAGTAGATGCAACGTGGTTCGATTTTCTTCTGAAACAGATTCATTATGTAGAAGCTCCTTTTGGGTTTGGGCCGGTGCCCATTTCTGATTACGTTTATTATACCGTATCGTTCACTTTTTTTCTACCGTTTTTTTGCACCAAACAGGGCGAGCAGGAGAAATCCAAGCCAAAGCCAGCAGGCCGAGACAGCAGACAGGACCAGAATGTGATTGAGGGACAAGTTTGTGATGGCCTGGGTCTGCTCCGTCAGGTAGAAGGCGGCGGGCAGTTCCAGGGCACACAGTCGGGCCAGTACGGAGGTGATGAGGGCGGAGAGACCACCGTGCAGCAGTTTGCCGGTCATGTAAGTGCCAATGGACAGGCCGCTGTCTGCGAGAAAGACAAGCACCTGACAGTGTACCGATACTCCGGCCCAGCCCAGCATAAAGGCGGCCATAGACAGTCTGCCCGCCGTGGAGCCGTCCACGAGAGAAGAAACACCCGAGGATAGTTCCAGCAGACCGGAGATGAGCCGCTGTGCCCAGATCCGGTCCAGCCCCAACGGGGAGAGGAGTGCAGATAGAAGTGAGGCACCAAGATTCAAAAGGCCGGACAGGGTTAGCAGCCGCAGAATGACGGAGAAGCAGAGAATAAAGGCACTGATATTGAGACAGCTCTGGAGCGAACCGGCTACCGCACGGGTAAAGGCGGCGGGGAAGCGGACTGTCTGGAATTGTGTGGAAGCGGCAGAGGTTCGTCCGGGTTCTTCATCGGCCTTATAGAAGCGGAACAGGATTCCCACCAGCAGTGACGCCAGAAGATGTGCGGCATAGAGCAGCAGTCCGGCCCGTTTATCCCCGAAAATGCCGGAGCCCACCACACCGAGGATAAAGGCTGGACCACAGTTGTTGCAGAAGGCCAGCAGTCGCTCCGCTTCGGTTTTGGAGCACTGCCCGTTCTGGTAGAGCTGTATGGCCGTGCGGGCACCGACCGGATAGCCGCCCACTGCCCCCAGAGCCAGGGCAGCAGCACAAGTTCCGTTTACCCGGAACAGCGGAACCATGACGGGTGCCAGCACCCGCCCCAAATAGCGGGACAGTCCAAGCTCCACCACCAGGGAGGACAGGAGAAAGAACGGAAAGAGGGCGGGGATAATCACGTTCCCGCACAGCTCAAGCCCCTCTCGAACCGCCTGGGAGGTCTGCGCGGGCCAGAGGATAAGGGCAATCGCGGCCAGCAGTAATCCAATTCCTACACATCCGTCACGCAGCCCGGGTTTCCCCAGTATATGCCTCACAGCGTACCCCCCTTTGAAGGATGATCTAAGGGGAGGGTATGAAGGCCGGTTTGAATATTTGCCTGTCCGCAGAAAAGAATTGCTCCTCAGGGGAAAACAAGGTATAATTAAAATCGAAATCTAAGAGGAGGGAAGTGCCGTGGAACAGCAGCGTACCGTGAGTACCCCGGCAGGTGTGCTGACCTATACTCTGCACCGCAAGCAGGTCAAAAACTTCAACCTGCGGGTGGGGAGGGACCAGTCTATCAGCCTGTCGGTTCCAATGCGGTGCTCCTTGGAACAGGCAGACCGGTTCATTTGCAGCAAAAGCAGCTGGCTTGTTACGGTGCTGGAGCGCCAGAGAAGCGAACGGCTGCCTGTGCCGCCTGAGCCGGACCGCGAGAACTGCCGCAGGTGCCTCTCTGCCGCGCTGCTCCGGGTCTACCCCCTGACCGAACCCATGGGGGTGGCTATGCCGGAGCTGAAACTGCGGCGGATGACGACTCAGTGGGGCAACTGTCACTGGAGTCAGGGGTATATCACGCTGAATACCGCCCTGGCTCGATGCCCGGAGGCGCTGCAGGACTATGTGGCCCTGCATGAGCTGGTCCATTTTCTGCACCACGACCACGGCGCCGGCTTCTACGCCGTGATGGACCGGCTGATGCCGGACTGGCGGAGCCGCCGCCAGACGTTAAGACGATATTCCGCCGCCCTGGAGCGGTGCTAACCGAAAAAAGAAAGGTGTGACGCGTGATGGCGTACCGCCCGTTAGCGGACGAAATCAGACCCAAGACCCTGGACCAGGTGGTGGGCCAAAAGCATATCTTGGGGCAGGATGGCCTGCTCCGCCGCATCATTGAAAGCGGCAATATCCCAAATTTAATTTTCTACGGTCCTTCCGGTGTGGGCAAGACCACAGTGGCCAATATCATCGCCCAGCGGACCAATCGTCCGCTGCACCGGCTCAATGCCACCACCGCCTCCATCGCGGACATCAAGGACATCATGGCGGATGTGGGCACGTTGATGGCCCCGGAAGGGGTCCTGCTCTACCTGGACGAGATCCAGTACTTCAACAAAAAGCAGCAGCAGTCCCTGTTGGAGTTCATGGAGGATGGCCGGATCACCCTGATTGCCTCCACCACGGAAAATCCGTTTTTCGCCGTGTTTGGAGCGGTGCTGTCCCGTGCCACCGTATTTGAGTTCAAGCAGATTTCCGCCGAGGATGCGCTGCCCGCGATTGACCGCGGGATCTCCATCATGGGGGAGCGGCTGGGAGCGAGCGTCCGGTGCGAGGAGGGTGTGCGGGAATATATCGCTGCCTCCTGCGGCGGCGATATCCGCAAATCCATCAATGCAGTGGAGCTGCTGCTCAACGCGGGGAAACGTGATAAAGGAGAAATACTTGTCACCTTATCGGACGCAGAAACGGTGGCCCAGAAGTCAGCCATGCGGTACGACAGAGAGGGAGATGCCCACTTTGATATCGCCTCGGCGCTGATGAAATCCATGCGTGGTTCCGACCCGGATGCCGCGCTCCACTATTTGGCCAGGCTGCTGGAGGCGGGGGATATGATCACCGCCATTCGCCGGATTTTGTGCTCGGCCAGTGAGGATGTGGGCCTGGCATATCCGATGGCGGTGCCAATTGTGAAGGCCTGCGTGGATAATGCCCTTCAGCTGGGACTGCCTGAGGCCCGTCTGCCGCTTGCCGAGGCCGTGGTGCTGCTGGCCACTTCACCAAAGTCCAACTCGATCCATGAGGGGATCAACGCCGCCATGGCAGACGTCCGTGCGGGCAGAGTGGGGGGGATTCCCCGCCACCTGCAAAATGTCCACGCGGACTCCTCCGGCATGGAACGCAAGCAGAACTATAAGTACCCGCATGACTATCCCCACCATTGGGTGGCCCAGCAGTATCTGCCCGATGAACTGGTGGGGACCCGCTATTATCAGTACGGGGAGAATAAGACGGAGCAGGCCGCATGGCGGTACTGGGCGGAAGTGAAAGAAAAACAGAGGGAGTGAGGACATGCCGGAAGGATTTGACCTAGTTCGAGCGCTGCTCATTGTCTGCCCGCTGGTTTTTTTGGGTGGCATCATTGACGCAGTAGCAGGCGGTGGAGGGCTTGTGACCCTGCCCGCCTACCTGATTGCCGGTCTGCCGCCTCATCTGGCGGCGGGCACCAATAAATGCGGAAACTTTTTTGGCACCATGCTTGCCACCTGCCGCTTTTTAAAACGGGGGAATATCCATTGGGGCAGTGCCGTTTCCGCCGCGGTCTGTGCGCTGGCGGGTGCCTGGCTGGGCGCGCGGCTTAATATGGTGGTCCCGGAGCGCATCCTATACGGTCTGATGCTGGTGGTGGTCCCGCTGATGGCTGGTTTTCTCATGTGGAAGCGGGACTTCGGCAGCGAGGACCGGTCTGGGGAGCTGAGCCGAAATAGGCTGATCTGGTTATCTGCCCTCATTGGGCTGGCGGTGGGCTGCTATGACGGCTTCTTCGGCCCCGGCGCAGGTACGTTTCTGATGCTGGCCTTCACCGGACTATGTAAGTTCGACCTGCTCACCGCGTCCGGCAATACCAAATTAGCAAACTCTGCCAGTAACGCGGCATCTCTGGTCACCTTTGCCCTGGGCGGAAAGGTCCTGTGGGCAGTTGGGATTCCGGCTGCCGTGTGCGGTGTGCTGGGCGGTTATCTGGGCGCCAGTCTGGCCCTGAAAAAAGGGGCCCGCATCATTCGCCCCATGTTCGTGGTGGTGCTGACAATGCTGATTTTGCGTCTGGTTTACGACCTGATTGTGTAGAAAACCACAAGGACGTCCTCGGTACACGGTGCCGGGGACGTCCTCTTGCCGATCCGGAGGGAGGGAAGATGGTAACGGTGCAATAAGATACGATACAGCAGAAAAGCACCCAATTATATCAATTATGTACTTGCTTTATGCGGCAAAGTATACTATGATTATAACAAGTGACTTCATTATAGGTGTTTTGCACTAGATAGACTGCGGACGTGGACGCGCCTGCAAATTCTGCTCATTTCAGAGCGCTACGGAGGTCGATCGTTAAAATGAAAAAAGTCAACTTCACCGAAACGGTACTGCGTGATGCCAATCAGTCCCTGATTGCTACTCGGCTGCCCTATGACAAGTTTGAGCCCATCCTTGAGACGATGGACAAAGCAGGATACTACTCCTGCGAGGTCTGGGGCGGAGCTACGTTCGATGTGTGTCTGCGTTACTTACAGGAGGACCCTTGGGAGCGGCTGCGTAAGATCCGCGCCAAGATGCCCAATACCAAGCTGCAGATGCTGCTGCGCGGTCAGAACGTTCTGGGTTACAAGCATTACCCCGATGATGTGGTCCGCAAGTTTGTGGAGCACTCCATCAAGAACGGAATCGACATCATTCGTATTTTCGATGCGCTGAACGATGTGCGCAATCTCCAGGTCGCCGTTGAGGAGACCGTGAAGCGCGGCGCCCATGCATCCGGCACGATCTGCTATACCACCAGCCCGGTCCACACCCTGGACAAGTATGTGAAGATGGTCAAGGAACTCAAGGAGATGGGCTGCGCCTCCATCTGCATCAAGGATATGGCCGGTATCATGAGTCCTAAGGAGTCCTACGACCTGGTCTCTGCCATCAAGGACGCTGTGGATCTGCCTGTGGTGGTTCATACGCACTGCACCACCGGTCTGGCCTTCATGACCGACCTGAAGGCGGTCGAGGCCGGTGCTGATGTGATCGACACCGCCATCAGCCCCTTCTCCGGCGGTACGTCCCAGCCTGCCACCGAGACGCTGGCCTATGCGCTGCGTCAGTATGGTTATCAGGTCGATCTGGACGACAAGGCCCTCATCAAGATCGCCGATTTCTTCAAGAGCGTCCGCGCCGATTTTATTGCCGACGGTACCCTGGACCCCATCTCCATGAGCACGGATACCCAGTGCCTGAACTATCAGATCCCCGGTGGTATGCTGTCCAATCTGATTTCTCAGCTGAAGATGATGAACGCTATGGATAAGCTGGACGAGGCTCTGGCCGAGACCCCCAAGGTCCGTGCCGATATGGGTTATCCTCCTCTGGTCACGCCTACCAGCCAGATGATCGGCTCTCAGGCGGTTCAGAACGTGCTTGCCGGGAAGCGTTATAAGGTGGTGGGCAAAGAGATCAAGGCCTATTGCCGCGGCGAGTATGGCCGCACTCCCGCTCCCATCGACCCCGAGATTCAGAAGCAGATTCTGGGCGATACCCCTGTGCTCGAGGGCCGCTATGCAGACACGCTTGAGCCTGCCTTTGAGAAGGCTAAGAAAGAACTGGGCGATAAGGCCCACAATGATGAAGATGTCCTGTCCTACATTGCGTTCCCCCAGGTGGCTATGGCCTTCTTTGAGGATCGCGCGACCGGATTTAAGAAAAAGAAGGAGGAAAAACCCCCTATGAAGAACGCAACCCAGACCGCAAACATGGAGACTGCACCGATGCCCGCCTGGCAGGGCCATGTGTACTACTCAAATGTTCCTGCATCCGTCAGCAACGGCTGTAATGTCCGCCCAATCCAGCCCTTTGCGGCAACGTATCAGCCCCCCCATCTGAAGATGTGGAATCGCGAGGACTGCTCCGGTAATTTCACCGTTACCGTAGACGGCAAGTCCTACGCAGTCACCGTTGAGCGTGCCGCCGATGCTGCGCCCGCCGCAGCCCCTGTGACTGCTGCTCCTGTGGCTGCGCCTGTCGCTGCCGCCCCCGCCCCTGCTGCTGTGGCTGCGCCTGTTCCTGCTCCTGCTGCCGCCGCTGCCCCTGCCGCTGTGGCTGCCGGTGAGACTCCCGTGAACAGCCCTATGCCCGGCAATGTATTCAAGGTTGAGTGCAAGGCTGGCCAGGCCGTCAAGGCCGGTGATGTGCTGGTCGTTCTGGAGGCCATGAAGATGGAAATTGAGGTCACCGCTCCTGTGGACGGTACCGTCAAGGCCATCTCTGCCACCGTCGGCACCGCAGTCAACACCGACGATTTGCTGGTGGTTCTCGGCTGATTTAGTCTAAAACACTCTGATTTTGTGAATTTAAAGCACCGTGAGAGTGAACATTATGCTCTCACGGTGCTTTTTCCGATTGGTATGCGTGGTGGGGGTTTTTGTTAAAGTATCCGTGCTCTACTTGTAAACTTTGGCCGTACATGGTAAACTATAACCAACGTGCAGAGCAGTTCGGAAAACGACCCGCCTGGTAAGATCGATTACATATAAAAGGAGATCTGACATGAAAGGAATCGTCTTGGCCGCCGGAAAGGGAACACGACTCTATCCGATGACAAAGCCGGTATGTAAACCGCTGCTTCCCGTCTACGATAAACCTCTGATTTATTATCCGATTGCGATTTTGATGCAAGCCGGTATTAAGGATATTATGGTAATCGTACCACCCAAAGAAGTGCCTACGTTCGAAGCGTTGCTTGGAGACGGAAGCCAGTTCGGTGTACATATTTCCTATGCTGTCCAGCCCGTGGCCCGTGGAATTGCGGATGCCCTTATCATCGGCAGCGATTTTGTGGGCAATGATCGGGTGTGCCTGGTTCTGGGGGATAACATCTTCTATGCGCCGACCCTGTCTGAGACCTTAAAGAAGGCGGCGGCCAATGACCATGGTGCCACCGTATTTGGGTATTGGGTGGAGGACCCCAGACCCTTCGGTGTGGTGGAGTTCGACAAGGATGGAAAGGCCATCTCCATTGAGGAAAAGCCCAGGTTCCCCAAGTCAAACTACATTATCCCTGGCCTATATTTTTATGACCACCAGGTTATGGATATCGCAAAAAACCTGAAGCCCTCTGCCAGAGGCGAACTGGAAATCACCGATGTGAACCTGGAGTACCTGCGCCGGTGTCAGCTTCAGGTGGTGCCCCTGGAAAAGAACTTTACCTGGCTGGATGCGGGCAGCGCAGACAGCCTGCTCACCGCAAGCCAGACCATTCGGGATATCCAGAATCGAACGGGCCGGTATGTGGGCTGCCTTGAGGAGCTTGCACTCCACGAGGGATGGGTCACCGAAGAGCAGGTCCATAAGATCGGCGAGGAGCTGGATATGACCCTGTACGGAAAATACCTCCAGTGTCTGTAAGATGTCGGGGCGTGAAAGTCGTGAGAAGAGCGTAAGCGGGGCTTCCCGACAGAC
>JAHHSC010000040.1 GCA_020025455.1 Lawsonibacter sp.
AATGATGGGCTGCTTTTCTTTTTTCTCCTGTGCATTGACAGAATCGACCCTGTCGTCCATAATGAACTATATACATCCCTACCATACCCTATGCTTCCTTGTACTGGAACGCGATCTACTATTTTTGTAAAGCTGGTGAATACCTATGTTGATTTCCATCGTGGTCCCGGTCTATAACGAGGAACCCAACATTCGGGAATTCAGGCGCCAGACGTCAGCCGTTCTGGAGCAGATTCCCGACTCCTCCTACGAACTCATTTTTGTAGATGACGGTTCTGCCGATGGCAGCCGCAAAATCCTCCAGGAGCTGGCCGAAGAGGATCGGCGTGTCAAATACATTTCCTTCTCCCGGAATTTCGGCAAGGAGGCCGCTATGATCGCCGGCTTTGAGCACACCGCCGGCGATCTGGTGGCTGTGATGGATGTCGATCTCCAGGACCCCCCGGAAATGCTGCTGGAGATGTACCGTATTCTCACCGAGGGCGATGGGGCGTACGACTGTGTAGCCGCCCGGAGGACCAGCCGCGAGGGCGAGCCTGTCATCCGCTCGTTCTTTGCCCGCTCCTTCTATAAGCTCATCAATAAAATCTCCAAGACCCCAATTGTGGACGGTGCCAGAGACTTCCGCCTGATGACCCGCCAGATGGTGGATGCCATCATCAGCCTGCCGGAATACAACCGTTTCTCCAAGGGGCTGTTCCAGTGGGTTGGCTTCAACACCTATTGGCTCCCCTACAAGAATGTGGAGCGCTACGCCGGCACCACCAAATGGTCTTTCTCCAAGCTGTTTCTCTATTCCATCGATGGCTTTGTGGCCTTCTCCACCGTCCCCCTGGCCATCGCCTCCGTTCTGGGTGTTGTAATCAGCTTTGTGGCCTTTCTCATGGGCATCTATTATATTCTGCAAAAGCTCATTTATGGCAACCCCGTTGCGGGATACGCCTCTCTCATGGTGGTCACGCTCATGCTGGGTGGTATCCAGTTGCTGGCAATCGGCGTTTTGGGCCAATACTTGTCCAAAACCTATCTGGAGGTCAAGGGCCGTCCCCGGTACGTAGTGAAAGAAACGAAGAATTTTGGGGATAAGGACATCTAATTCCGTCCAAGGAGGCTCATCCATGAAAAAAAAGCTGTTGGACAAGACCGCGCTGCGGTTCGTGCTGGTGGGGGTCGTCAACACTCTGGTGGGAACCAGTGTCATGTTCCTGGCCTATAATCTGCTGCACTGGGGGTACTGGCTGTCCTCAGCGGCCAACTACGTGGTGGGCAGCATCGTCAGTTACTTTCTAAACAAGTACTACACGTTCCAGTGCCGGGAGCGCTCCTGGCAGATGGTGGTCAGGTTTGTTCTGAATATCTCCCTGTGCTATCTGATTGCCTATGGCATCGCCAAGCCGCTGGCGCTCCGGTGTCTGTCCGGTTTCCCTGTATCGCTTCAGGAAAACGTCGCCCTGCTGGTGGGGATGTGCCTATTTGTCGCCGTGAACTACATTGGGCAACGGTTTTTCGTCTTTTCCGCGTCCAAGCATTGATTTTTTCCACCCCTGCCCGCTCTGTGCGGGCAGGGGTTTTTTCCGTTTCGGCATCCGCAGAAAAAGCCTCCATATTCTGCCGCGTTCCCCATGCCGCTTTCGGCTGTTTTGTCCCTTGACAGTGCAAAACTCCGTGGTATAATACAGTTCCTGTCCGGAAGTGTAAGGAACCGCTCATAAACTACAAGTCGAGGGAGAACGAAACATGGATTATACGTACTTACTTCTATTGGCGCTGATCCTGCTGTCTACCAAGGTTTTGGGACTGGCTTCTGAGAAAATTCATATGCCTCAGGTGGTGGGCGCTCTTTTGGCCGGTATCATTCTTGGGCCCAGCTGCTTTGGTGTCCTACATGAGACCGATTTTATGGTCAAGACCGCTGAAATTGGTGTGATTATGCTGATGTTCACCGCCGGCATTGATACCGACATGGCCGAGCTGAAGCGCACTGGACCCAAGGCCTTTGTCATCGCTGTCCTGGGTGTATTTGTACCCCTGCTCCTGTGTGGTGGTCTGTACTTCGTCTTTTTCTGTGACGGCGTGTTTACCATGCAGAATGTGCTGCAGTCTGCCTTTGTTGGCTCCGTCTTTTCCGCCACTTCCGTTTCGATCACCGTTGAGACCATGAACGAGATGGGCTACCTAAAAACCTCCACGGGCACCGTGCTGCTAAGCGCCGCCCTGATTGACGACATTCTGGGCATCGTGGTCCTGTCCGTCCTCACCGGACTGAGCTCCGGCGGGGCAAATCCCCTGATGGTGCTGGTCCGAATCGGCCTGTTCTTCCTGTTCACCCTGATCGTCGGGTTTGTAATGTACCGGGTTTTCGGTTTTATTGCCGAGGATCACTGGCACAGCCGCCGTGTAGCCATCTGGGCTTTGGCCTTCTGTCTGCTGATGGCCTACTGTGCCGAGGCCGTCTTTGGTGTGGCCGACATCACCGGCGCCTACTTCGCCGGTCTGATCCTCTGCAACGTAACCAAGTGCCGCAAGTTCGTGGCTAAAAAATTCACGGTAGCCGCCTATATGCTGTTCACCCCTGTATTCTTCGCCAGCGTCGGCATGAAAACCGACCTCACCTCTATGAACTCCGAGATTCTGTTCTTCGCCATCCTGTTGGTTATTGCCGCCGTCCTGTCTAAAATCATTGGCTGTGGTCTGGGTGGTCTGGTCTGCCACATGAGCCGTCACCAGTCTCTGGTGGTTGGCATCGGCATGGTGGCCCGCAGCGAGGTAGCTCTGATGGTGGCCCAAAAGGGCATCGCCGCCGGTATGATTGACCCGGTCATCCTGCCCGCCATCATCCTCAGCGTTATCGTCTCTGCTCTGCTCACCCCCGTGCTGTTGAAGCTGGCGATCTCCAAGGGGCCTGCCCTGGCGTAATAACAAAAAAGCGTGTTCCTGCCACTGGCAGGAACACGCTTTTCGTTTGTCTCAGCCGTTCAGCTCCGCAGCCTTCTTCTCCAGCCAAGTCACAATCTGGGTCAGGCCCTCGTCGCTGAGCGGAAACGAGGCCGTCTCCAGAATTTCACTCAGGGCCTTCTCAAAAGGCCCCCTCCACAGCTCTACCTCCAGCGTCTTTTGGTCGGGCTGGTCTCCTTCTGTCTCGTGGGTCACGGGCTTGATGTAGAATCGGGCGCTGCCCTTGCTTCCATACCAGTCGTTGCCGTTTTCCCAGAACAGCAGGGTGGGAATCATAATGTCATTCAAGTGATCGACTCCTTATCTGTGCATGTACGTTTAAAACAGGATCGTTCGTTTGGTATTTAGTATAAGCGCCACAGCCCTATTTGGCAACCGGGTTTTGGGATCGCCTGCATCCTGAAGTATGGGGGAACGGGCCAGTCACGCCGTGCGAAATACGGTTTTCCGCCTGTCCGTCTGGATTTTTTATCGCTTATTGGATCTCATCGCTGTCCCTCAGATCCGCCGCGGCGAATTTGGAATACAGCAGCTTCTGCTCTGTATAGAGGCCGTGATAGCCGGAGAGCATATAGGCAACACCGCAGCACAGGGCGTACGGGAGCAGACCTTCCCCACCGAACAGCTCATAGGTCAGAAAAATGGAGGCCAGAGGGCAGTTGGTTGCCCCGCAGAACAGGGCTCCCATGCCCAGTGCTCCACCGAAGGAGCTGGACAAGCCCAGCATAGGAGCCACCCAGGACCCAAACGCACAGCCGGTACAAAGCAGCGGGACGATCTCACCGCCGCGGAATCCAGCCCCCAGCGTAACGGCAGTGAAGAGTATCTTCAACAGGAACGCCTCCGGGATGATTTCACCCGCCAGCATACGCCGAATCAGGGTGTCCCCCGCACCGCTGTAGTCCTGATTTCCCACCAGTATCGTCAGGAGCATAATCAGGAAGCCACCCAGAAACACGCGGGTTCTGGCATCCGAAGTCACTCTCTCGTAGAGTTTAGGGGCCAAATGCATGACATAGCAAAAAGCCACCGACACCACCGCACAAAGCGCCCCCAACACAACGATTCGGAGGGCGGTCGGAATGGTCAGCTCCGCAATGCCGGTCACGGTATAACCGGGGTCCTGGTGGAGGCCGCAGACCACAGCGAGCCGGAAGGCCACCAGCGATGCCAGCATGCTTGGCACCATGGCGGAATATTGCATCTCACCCACGGTGACCACCTCCATGGCAAAGACCGTAGCGGTGAGTGGGGTACCAAAGAGTGCAGAGAAGGCGGCGGCCATGCCGCACATGACCATGACCCGGCTGCTTTTGGCCTTCAGCTTCATGCGCTCGCCCGCCCACGCGGACATCGATCCGCCCAGCTGCAATGCTGCACCCTCCCGACCTGCGGAACCGCCCAGCAGGTGGGTCAGAATGGTAGATAGGAAAATCAGCGGTGCCGTCCGAAGCTTCATCGGCTCGGCTGAGCGGGCCGCTGCCAGCACCAAATTGGTACCTCGATCCTTCTCCATGCCGCAGGAGTGGTACAGCGAGATGATCATCAGGCCACCCAGCGGGAGCAGCAGAACGATCCACTGGTGCTGATCTCGGTATAACGTGGCAAAATCGATCCCATAGTGGAACGCGATCGACACCAATCCCACCACCAGACCGGTACCGCAGGCATATAGGACCCACAAAGCAAAGTTCTTCAGCGCCCACAAGGGAACCAAAATCTTCCTTCTGTCAAAATTCAAACCAGACATACGCTCACCCCACAAAACCACACACACATTTTAAGTCACAGCATAACAGAGGCATTATAGCACATTCCGCCCGCTTTGGGACACCTTCCGGGAATTTCTTGCTGTAATATGCCGCACCACTTGCGGACCCTTGCAATTTGTGCTATCATTCATACAAAAGCTTTGGTTTCGACTGTGTGTTTAAGGGGGAGTTTCCGTGCCTGGGGACCGAATATGGCCCATTCTGTTTGGTGTCAGTTTATTTGTCAACGCGTTCTTATTGCTGCGTAAGCCACTTTTGAATCTGCTCCACCGGGGCGATGCTGTATCCGAGGATAACATCATGACCATGGTTGAGGAGGGTGAGGAGTCCGGGGCCATTCAGTCCAGCGAGAAGGAGTTCATTGAGAACGTCTTTGAATTTGACAATATGACCGCCTACGATGTCATGGTCCACCGCACCGACATGGTGGCCCTCTCCGTAAACGAGGACGAGGACGCCATTCTGGACACCATCCGTCTGTCCGGTCTATCCCGGTTTCCGGTCTACCAGGATGACATTGATGATGTGATTGGCGTACTTTCCACCCGGGAGTATCTGCTAAACTTCCGTCTCCCCGATCCAAAACCGCTGCGTGAGCTGCTCCGTCCAGCCTATTTCGTCCCCGAGACGGTCACGGCCGATGTGCTGTTCCGGGATATGCAGGGCAAAAAGATCCACATGGCCCTGGTGGTGGATGAGTACGGCGGCACCAGTGGTCTGGTGACCCTGGAGGATCTGCTTGAGGAGCTTGTGGGCAACATTTACGACGAGTTCGACCCCCAGGAGGAGCAGGACATCATTGCCTTGGACGATGGCCGCTGGCGTGTCTCCGGGTCGGCCGATCTGGAGGAGCTGGCCGAGGCCATGGACATTGAGCTGCCCGACCTGGATGATCAGGACTATGATACACTGGGCGGTTTGGTCTTTTCGCAGCTGTCTGTCATCCCAGAAAACGGAAGCCGCCCCGTGGTAGAGGCTCTGGGGCTCCGCATCCAAGTGGAAGAGCTCTACGATCGCCGTGTTGGCTGGGCCCTGGTGGAAAAGCTGGAACCCGAAATAGAAGATTAAGATCAAGCGCTTCAGACGTGATTCTGAAGCGCTTTTTGTATATTCCGGCCCACTGTGGGCATACTTCCTCACAAAGCCTACTGTGAGGTGTTTCCCATGACAAGCAAAAAAATCGGTGAACAGACCCTGGCCTTTGATCGGCCCCCCGTCATCCTCGGCCGTGCCAATGCGGCGGGCCGGAAGGAGGGGGAAGGGCCGCTGTCCGCCACCTTCGACTATATCGACAACCGTGACACCTTCGGCCAGCCCACCTGGGAGCAATCGGAGTGCGCCATGCAGCGGCAAGTCCTGTCCGACGCGCTGAAGAAGGCTGGCCTGTCCGGAGAACAGCTTGATTTTCTCTTTGCGGGCGATCTGCTCAACCAGTGCATTGCCTCCGCTTACGCCGCGCGTGACCGGTGTGTGCCCTACTTTGGCCTCTACGGAGCCTGCTCTACCATGGGGGAAGGGCTCATTCTGGCCTCTATGGCTTTGGACGGGGGCTTTGGCAGCCACGCCGCCGTGACCGCCTCCTCCCATTTCTGTTCCGCAGAGCGGCAGTACCGCACCCCGCTGGAATACGGGGGACAGCGCACCCCAACCGCCCAGTGGACCGTTACAGGAGCTGGGGCCGTTGTGCTTGGACGAGATGGCTCCGGTCCCAAAATCACCCACGCCACCGTGGGCAAGATTGTAGACAAGGGAGTCACCGACACCAACAACATGGGTGCCGCAATGGCCCCGGCGGCCTGCGCCGCCATTGCAGCCCACCTGCGTGACACCAAGCGGTCCCCCGACTTCTACGACCTCATCGTGACCGGGGATCTCGGCGTGCTTGGCAGCGAGCTTCTTTTGGAATTGCTTGACCGTGAAGGGATTTCGCTTCACAATCATACTGACTGCGGTTCCATCATTTATGACCTGCAGGCACAGGACGTCCACTGCGGCGGCAGCGGCTGCGGCTGCTGTGCCTCGGTGCTGACGGGCTACCTGCTGTCCGGTTTGGAGGCCGGCCGCTGGAAGAACCTCCTGTTCTGTCCCACTGGGGCCCTCCACTCCCCTACTGCCGCATTCCAGGGGGAGTCGATCCCCGGCATCTGCCATGCGGTGGCTATTTCTGGCGGCAATTAGGAGGATGTTATGGAATACTTGAACGCCTTTCTCTGCGGCGGCCTGCTGTGCGTCGTGGGCCAGCTGCTTGTTGACCGAACCAACCTGACCCCCGCCAAGATTCTGGTGTGCTATGTCACCACCGGGGTCATTCTTGGCGGTCTTGGACTCTATCAGCCTTTGGTGGATTGGGCCGGGGCCGGCGCCACCGTCCCCCTGACCGGCTTTGGCAATCTGCTGGCCAAGGGAGTCCGGAAAGCGGTGGCGCAGGACGGTTTTCTTGGCATCTTCACCGGCGGTGCCACCGCTGCGGCAGGCGGCATTGCCGCCGCTATCTTCTTCGCCTTCCTGGCGGGGCTGATGGCCAAATCTAAGCCCAAGCGATAAAAAAACGGAGCCTCTTCAGGCTCCGTTTTTTTCCTGGTCACTTCCAAACAGGTACGCTCCATCCCGGAAGGGGTAAAACTGCACCGCTCCTATTGTCGTGCGGAAAACGGAATCAATGGACCATCCGCTTCCCATCCGATGTTCTGCTGCCGTGGCTACAGGGAAGAGCCCGTGGCTCATCTGGTGGGTATAATGTACCCAGCTATCGATGATACAGCCCTCCTGCAACTGTATGATGGGATAGGTCAGATAGGCCCGTCCGTTCTTCCCGTCTTTGGGCAGCGAGAACTCCGCAAAGACATCGGTACTGGCCTGTGCTCCCCAGAATATGGTGTTCGACGTGTAGCGCTTCGGCCCAAGGGCGTAGAAGGGGGCGGTATAGGTCGTTCCATCCCGCTCCACCAGCACCCGCCCGGTGACCGCTCCGTCATCGCGCCAGCCGGATCGGGCAGCCATCTTATCCACCGACCACAGCTGCATGGATTCGGTGCCCCAATAGTCCGGGTTGGCCTGCCAGCGGAAGTGGTGGATGAGCTGCCAGCGCTCCGGCTCTCCGGGCAGCAGCACCGCCACGCCGGTAAACTTCAACTCCTCCACAGCGTGGACAGCATCCTCCTGCACACCGCTTCCCTGATGGATTTGCACCACACGGCCGTCGTTTAAGGGGATCTCATTGCTGCCCATGACCACCCGTTTTGCTCCGGTCATGGCCAGGATCTCCTGGTCGGTCAAGTCATCCAGCACATCGGCAGGGAATCCCAGCTCCAGCAGATCCCTCTTGACCGCAAACACCTGTGAATGTTCCGTGGGCACCCGCTCTGTCCAGTCCATGGGGTACTGGCTGCCAAAGAAATACCCGCAGCCCATCCCCACCGCCAGCACAGCGGCCAGCAGCGTGGTCAGCGCCCGATCCGAAAGCCGCACCGACGCGCTCTCAATGGCGTACCCCGCCTGGTCCAAGGCGGAGGCCAGGCGGCAGAGGCCGCGGATGATGAGGCCATAAATGACCAGCATCAGGATCACGACGAGAACCCCACCCAGGTTCCGAAGGCCAAACCATACCAGGAGTGCATACCAGACCGGCAGCATAGCGGCGCTTCTGATCGGAATGTCCAGCCCGGTCTTTCCACGGATCTCACGCAGGCCCAGCCAGAACAGAGCATACAGGGCGATTTGCAGCAGGAGCATCCCGTAATACAAAGGCTGGAAGGCCTTGGAGTGCAGGATCTCTCCCCCCAGCACCATGGTCCGCAGCACAAGGTGCACCATCTGGTAGGCCACCCAGCCCCCGGCGATGGAAAAGCAGCCTCGAAACCATTTGTTCTCCCGGCGCATGGTGCGAAAGCCAAGCAGGATCAGCAGCCAGCCAATCATTGGCAGGATATACTGGAGATTCCAGAACTGGAGCGTTACGGAGATCAGACACAGTCCCACCAAAATCCGGTTCATGGCGGTGCGCCAGGATGTCACGCGATGCACCACCTCTGACGCAGGCAGGTCAGGCAGTGCGTCCATCAGCAGGGCGTCGAAGTCCTGCTCGTCCATCCGCTCAAGATCTCGGTCAGCCATAGAAGTCACCTCCCAGCTTTTTCCGAAGCTTCTGTTTGATCCGGTAGAGCTTCCCCTCCACCGCCCGCTCGGTCATGCCAAGCTCGGCGGCCATCTGGGCGGTGGATTGTAAGTAGTAGTATTTGCGATAGACCAGGATCTGCTCCCGCTCCGACAGACACGCCACCGCCCTTTTCAGGGCTGCGGAGCGCTCCTTCCGCAGGATCTCTTCCTCCGGCCCGGGCGTGGGGGACGGAATGGTCTCGTCCAGCTCCTCCGGGTCTCCGTGGCGCTGGGCGGCCCGCCGATGGTTGAGGGCCGTGTTCCGGGCCACTGCCGTGAGCCAGGCGGTCCAGCTGCCCCGCCCCGCGTCGTAGCGGTCTATGCTCTCCCAGACCCGCATGGAGCACTCTGAGAGGCACTCCTCCCGGTCTCTGGGGTCAGTCAGGATGGGGGCGATCACATACCGCATGAGCGGGCCGTAGTGGAGCAGAAGCTCCTGTAAGCCGTCCTTATCCCGCTGCCGAAGCAGGTTCGTGATCTCCTGTTCGGTCATGGTGCTCCCCCCTTCCCTCGGTTCTACTTTATTATACACGCCCCGGATCAAAATCCCACGAAAAAAATTCCACACCTGCATCCAGCTTTACAGCGCGGTGGTTCTTTTGTATAATGGAGAAAATACACCGTTCCAAGGAGTGGTTCCATGTTAAAGGGAAAAACGGTCCTGCTGGGCATCACCGGCGGTATCGCCGCCTATAAGGCCGCCTATCTGACCTCTGCCCTGGTCAAGCTCCACGCCAATGTGGAGGTCATCATGACCGAGCACGCCACCAAGTTCATCGCCCCCCTCACCTTTGAGCAGCTCACCGGCAACCGGGTGATGGTGGACACCTTCGACCGCAACTTCACCCACCAGGTAGAGCACATCGCCCTGGCAGAGCGCACCGATCTGGTGATGATCGCTCCGGCCACTGCCAATGTCTGCGCCAAACTGGCTCACGGTCTGGCGGATGATATGCTCACCACCACCGTTCTGGCCTGCCGCTGTCCCAAGCAGATTGCCCCCGCCATGAACACCAATATGTATCAGAACCCCGTGACCCAGGATAACCTGGAAGTCCTGCGGCACTATGGCTGGCAAGTGATTGAACCTGCCAGCGGTCGGCTGGCCTGCGGAGCCGTTGGCGCAGGCAAGCTGCCCGAGCCACAGGACCTTTTGCAGTACATTCTCAAGGAGCTGGCCCTCCCCCACGACCTTGCCGGCAAGCACGTGCTGGTCACCGCCGGTCCCACCCAGGAAAGTCTGGACCCGGTGCGCTATCTGACCAATCACTCCAGCGGTAAGATGGGCTACGCTCTGGCAAAGATGGCGATGCTGCGAGGTGCCGATGTAACCCTGATTTCCGGCCCCACCTCCATCGAGAAGCCTCCCTTCGTGAACGTGGTGGACATCCTCTCTGCACAGGATATGTTCGATGCGGTGGCCCAGTACGCCCCCCAGGCCGACTTCATCTTCAAGGCGGCTGCGGTGGCCGACTACACCCCGGAGACCTACAGCGACAATAAGATGAAGAAACAGGACGGGGAGCTCTCCATCCCCCTCAAGCGCACCCAGGACATCCTGCTCCACCTGGGTCAGAACCGCCGTGAGGGGCAGGTTATCTGTGGTTTCTCCATGGAGACGCAGAACATGGTGGAAAACAGCCGTGCCAAGCTCACCAAAAAGAACGTGGATATGATCTGTGCCAACAACCTGAAGGTGGACGGCGCGGGCTTCGGCACCGACACCAATGTGATGACCCTCATCACTGCCGACGGCGCAGACGAGCTGCCCATCATGTCCAAAGAGGATGTGGCCCTCCG
>JAHHSC010000041.1 GCA_020025455.1 Lawsonibacter sp.
CGCCTGCACCCGCATGGAGGAGACGCCTGCGGAGGGGCCGTAATTCAATCGACGAAAAAAGCGGACGCGATGCGTCCGCTTTTTTGTGCGGTTGTTCCCGTCTGGACTTACAAGGAGGCGGCGGAACCGAGCCGCTGCCATGAAAAAAACGGTCGTGTTCGGTCTTGCCCCAGGGAAAGACTGAACAAAAAAAGAATAAAAAACACGACTTTTATAGACGCTTTTCCACGCATACCCCAAAACTTCACGGAAAATTCAAAGAAATACCGGCATTTCGGGCTTGACGGACCGGGCCAAAGCGTGTAAGATATGTACTGTAACTTTTTTGTAACTATTTTGGCTTTCCCTGTTTCCAGCCTTGTCTGGGGATAGATGAGGTAAATCAATGATGGAACTGCACGTCAAGCATGACAAGAAAATGGGCGGCACAGACTGCCAGATAAAAGAACAGCTGGATTCTGCCTGGCTGCTCATAAAGACGAAGTGGGCCGTAGCGCAGGAGTGGACCCGCATCCACCTCCGCCGCTGGAGGTGCGTTGTCCACGACGCGGCCACCGACCGGCGTACCCTGGCCCCCGTGTCCTTTTTGGCCGTGGCCGCCGTTCTGGGTGTGACCATGACCCTGGGCACCCTCTACAGCACCAGCTATGCGGTCACCGTGGACGGTGAGCGGGTGGGTGTGGTCCACGACCAGGACATGGTGGATGAGGCCATTGCGACCGTGGAAAAGCAGGGCCGGGAGCTGCTGGGCTACGACTACCAGGTGGACGGCGAGGTGGACTGCCGCTTTACCCTGGCCCTGAAAAGCGACCTGGCGGACGAGAAGCAGATTGAGAACTTCTTCTATGACCAGCTCAGCGAGGTCAGCGACCGGCTGAGAAAGTACCAGGTCACGGTGAACGGCCGGGCCATCGGCGTGGTGGAGGACCAGGACGCCCTCCAGGATATGCTGGCGGCGTTTAAAAACCAGTTTGTGAACGAAAACACCATAAAAGCGGAATTTGTGGACCAGCTGGGCGTGGATTACGTTTACAACACCCAGCAGGTCATGACCATGGACGAGATGAACCAGGCGCTCCGGGCCAACAGCACCGGCGCCACCACCTACGAGGTCAGCAAGGGCGACACCTTCAACGGCATTGCCTACGCCAACGATATGTCGGTGAGCGATTTGAAAGCCCTGAACCCCGGCGTGGACATCAATCGTCTGATGATCGGCGATGTGCTCAACGTGAAGGAGGTCGTCCCCTCCCTGTCGGTCCGCACCGTGGACCACGAGGTGTACAGCGAGCCCATCGCCTGCCCTGTGGAGACACGGGAGAATAGCTCCATGTACAAGGGCGAGACCAAAATCGTATCCGAAGGCGTGGCGGGCGAGGCCCGTGTCACCGCCGATGTGACCTATGTAAACGGCATCGAAAAGGAGCGCACCGTACTCTCCAGCCAGACGGTGCGGGAGCCTACCCCCACCATCAAGGCCGTAGGCACCAAGGAGCGGCCCAAGACCGCGTCCACCGGCAAATTCTCCTGGCCGGTCCGGGGCAGGGTCACCTCCTACTTCGGAAACCGCCGCATCTTCGGCGGCACCCGGTTCCACTCCGGTCTGGACATCGCCGCCCCCCACGGCACCCCCATCAAGGCGGCGGATGGCGGCAAGGTCACCTTTGCCGGCAACAAGGGTACTTACGGCAAGCTGGTCATCATCACCCACGACAACGGCGTGCAGACCTACTACGCCCACAACTCCTCCATCGTGGTCTCGGCCGGCCAGCGGGTCTATAAGGGGCAGACCATCGCCAAGTGCGGCTCCACCGGCCGCTCCACCGGCGACCACTGCCACTTCGAGGTCCGAATCCGCGGTTCGGCGGTGAACCCCCTGAGCTACCTGCGGTAACCATTGCACCATACGGGGCGGGAATTCGTTCCCGCCCCCTTTGTCTCCCCAGGGGTTAAAATCCGGTGCGGCCTTGCCTTTTCCACGGCCAGCGGGTATAATAAAGTACAATCCGGGGGTGACTTGTCACCCCCCTTTTTTGAAGGAGGCGTCCCCAGGGATGAAAGCCAAAACAAATTTCACCATGCTCTGTGACTTCTACGAGCTGACCATGGCCAACGGCTATTTCCAGACCGGCCTACAGGACCGGATCTGTTACTTTGACATTTTTTACCGCACTGTCCCCGACAAGGGCGGCTTTGCCCTGACGGCGGGCCTTGCCCAGGCGGTGGAGTATATCCAGAACCTGCGCTTTGACCGGGAGGACATCGAGTACCTGCGGAGCAAGGACTGCTTCTCTGAGGACTTTTTGGACTACCTTGCCCACTTTCGGTTCACCGGCGATCTGTGGGCCATGCCTGAGGGTACCCCCATCTTCCCCGGCGAGCCCATCCTCACGGTCCGGGCCCCCGCCATCCAGGCCCAGTTTGTGGAGACCTTCCTGCTGCTGACCCTGAACCACCAGAGCCTCATCGCCACCAAGGCCAACCGCATCGTCCGGGCCGCTGAGGGCCGCCCTGTGGCCGAGTTTGGTTCCCGCCGTGCCCAGGGCGCCGACGGCGCCCTGCTGGGCGCACGGGCCAGCTACATTGCCGGCTGTGCCGCCACCGCCTGCACCCTGGCCGACCAGAGCTTCGGCGCCCCTGCCACCGGCACCATGGCGCACTCCTGGGTCCAGATGTTCCCGGACGAGTACACCGCCTTTCAGACCTACTGCCAGCTGTACCCCCAGAATGCCGTCCTGCTGGTGGACACCTACAACGTGCTCAAGTCCGGCGTGCCCAATGCCATCCGGGCCTTCCAGGAGGTGCTGCTGCCCCAGGGCATCACCAACTGCGGCATCCGGCTGGACAGCGGCGATCTGACCTATCTGAGCCAGAAGGCCCGCCAGATGCTGGACGAGGCCGGGCTCACCGACTGCAAGATCTTTGCCTCCAACGCCCTGGACGAGTATATCATCCGGGACCTGATCCGGCAGGGCGCCCGCATCGACTCCTTCGGCGTGGGTGAGCGGCTCATCACCTCCCGCAGCGAGCCGGTCTTTGGCGGGGTCTATAAGCTGGCCGCCATTGAGGACAGCGACGGGACCATCATTCCCAAAATCAAAATCAGCGAGAACGCCGCCAAGATCACCAACCCCCACTTCAAAAAGGTGTACCGCATCTTCTCCAAGGATACGGGCAAGGCGGAGGCCGACCTCATCTGCCTCCACGACGAGACGGTGGACGAGAACGAGCCGCTGGAGCTCTTTGACCCGGAGGCCACCTGGAAGCGCAAGACCTACACCAACTTCGAGGCCCGGGAGCTTCTGGTGCCCATCTTCCGGGGCGGCGAGCTGGTCTATGAGGTGCCCTCCATCTCGGCTAGCCGCGCCTACTGCCAGCGGCAGGTGGATGCCCTGTGGGACGAGGTGAAGCGCTTTGAGAACCCCCACAACTACTATGTGGACCTGAGCCAGAAGCTCTTCGACATCAAGCAGGGTCTGCTCAACGCCCACGAGCGATAAAAAAATCGGCCCCAGACGCAGGTCTGGGGCCGATTTGCGCACAAAAAAGGACTTCCCGATGGAAGTCCTTTTTGTATCTGTGTGTTACAGGATGCACAGAGTCAGGGTCAGCAGAACCCAGACAATGGCCACCCACTTGGTAGCCTTGGCCAGCTTGGCATCCATGCTCTTAGCCTTGTTCTTGCTGAGGAAGGTATCAGCGCCGCCGGCGATGGCACCGGACAGGCCGGCACTCTTACCGGACTGGAGCATAACCACGGCGACCAGAGCCAGGCCGCACAGGACCTGAATGATGGTAATAGCGAGCTGCATGAAACATCGTTCCTTTCAAAGCCCTGAGGGCGAATGATTTGAAATGAGTCCGGGATACCGGACGTACAACTAAGAATACCACAAGAAAATGGGAATTGCAAGCCCTTTTCCCGGGCAAAAAGGGGAAAATGAACCCGATCCACGGTTCTGCCCCCCGTTCAGGGCCAAACCAGGTCATCCCGGCCCAATCAGGCCCGCTGACGGTAGTAGACCACGCCGCCCCGGCAAAAGGAGTCCAGCTGCTCTGTCTCCACCAGATATTCCGTCAGAAAGCGCACGTTCCGCTCCAGATAGAGGCCCTTGCTGGGCTTTTTGGTAAAAAGCTCATAGAACTTACAGGCGGCTGCGTTGATGGCACTGGCGGTCATGGGTTCGGTCACCAGCGCCAGCACCTCCCCGGCCCGCTTCTCCAGCAGGGCGTTGTTGGCGTCGATGAGCTGGTCCACCTGGTCGGGGGAGCATACCCCCCGGTGGGGCATGACGAAGGCGGCACAGCGCAGACCCCGGAGCTTTTCCCGGCTGTCCTGCGCCAGCCGGTGGCACAGATTATAGGGCAGCTTTGCATTGAGAAATTCCTGGCTCATCAGGGCGTCGCCGGTGTAGCAAACGTCATCCGGGGTGATGACACAGATGTGTCCCGGGGAATGTCCGGGGGTGTGGAGAATGTGGAAGTCCGCCCCCAAAAAGGAGAAAAGCCCGTCCTCCTGGGGCACCAGCACGTCTGGCGTGTGGATCATACCGGAGGCCTGCTCCTCCACCTGCTGGGCGGTGAGTGTAAGAAAGTAACACTTCAACGTCAGCAGCGAGCTGCACATACCGGCCTCCGGGGCGGTGAGAGCCACCTTGGCATGGTATTTCGTTTGCAGGTATTGGTTGCTGGCACAGTGGTCGATGTGGGTGTGGGAGCAGAGAACGCCCACGGGAAGAAGGCCGTTTTCCAAAAGGGTCTGTTCCAGCGCCTCCCGCTCGTTGGGCAGACCGCTGTCCAACAGGATGCAGCGGTGGTCATCCAGCTTGTAGAGGGGGATCAGCTCGTCGGCCTGGATGACCCAGGTGTTCCCTAAAATGTGTGTCAGTTCCATGGCGGTTCCTTTCGATGCGTTTCAGCGGCCCGCTGTACCGAATTGGGGGGGCGGGCCTGGGGTGCGGTTGTGGGAGCGGGGCTTACTGCCCCTCCCGCTGCTTCAGGTAGACCATGAGCACGGCAACGTCAGCGGGAGAAACGCCGCTGACCCGGCTGGCCTGGCCCAGATTGTGGGGCCGGATGGCGGCCAGCTTCTGGCGGGCCTCCAGACGGATGCCGTGGATGGAGGAATAGTCGATGTCCTGGGGGAGCTTCTTCTCCTCCAGCCGCTTCAGCTCCTCCACCTGCTTGAGCTGGCGGCCGATGTAGCCGGCGTACTTGATGGTGATCTCGGCCTCCTGGGCGATGGCGGGGGGCAGATCGGGCCGCTCCGGGTCGAAGGGGGCCAGCTCGGCATAGGTGAGCCGGGGGCGGCGCAGCAGGTCGGCCAGCCGGGCGCCGTTCTTCACGCCGGTCTCCCCTCTGGATTCCAGAAACGCGTCCAGCTCCGGGGAGGGCGGCGTGCCGGTGTGCTCCAGACGGTTCACCTCCCGGTCCACGGCGGCGTACTTGGCCAGCACCCGGTCGTACTGCTCCTTGGACACCAGCCCCAGCTGGTAGCCGATGGGGGTGAGCCGCTGGTCGGCGTTGTCCTGGCGGTGGAGCAGGCGGTACTCGGTGCGGGAGGTCATCATGCGGTAGGGTTCGTTGGTCCCCTTGGTCACCAGGTCGTCAATGAGTACGCCGATGTAGCCCTGGTCCCGGCGGAGCACCAGGGGGTCCTTCCCCTGGAGCTTCAAGGCGGCGTTGACACCGGCCACAAAGCCCTGTACGGCGGCCTCCTCATAGCCGGAGGAGCCGTTGAACTGCCCCGCGCCGAAGAGACCGGGCACCTTCTTGCACTCCAGCGTGGGCTCCAGCTCGGTGGGGTCCACGCAGTCATACTCGATGGCGTAGGCACAGCGGGTCATCTCGGCCTTTTCCAGACCGGGGATGGTGTGGAGCATCTGGATCTGGACCTCCTCCGGCAGGGAGGAGGAGAAGCCCTGAATGTACAGCTCCTCGGTGTTCAGGCCCATGGGCTCCACAAAAAGCTGGTGGCGGGTCTTGTCGGGGAAGCGCTCCACCTTCGTCTCAATGGAGGGGCAGTAGCGGGGGCCGACGCCCTCGATGGTGCCGTCATACAGAGGGGAGCGGTCCATGTTGGCCCGGATGATGCGGTGGGTCTCCTCGTTGGTGTAGGTGAGCCAGCAGACGGCCTGGTTCTTGGGCGGGGTGACGGTCTGAAAGGAGAAGGCCAGCCCCTCATCGTCGCCGGGCTGGAGCTCCATCTTGTCAAAATCCACACTGCGGGCGTTCACTCTGGGGGGCGTGCCCGTCTTAAACCGGCGGATGCTGAGACCCAGGTCCTTCAAACTCTGGGTCAGGGGCAGGGCGGCGGCCAGGCCGTCGGGACCGGAGTTTTTCACCATCTCGCCCACCACGATGCGGCCGCCCAGATGGGTGCCGGTGGCCACCACGGCGGCCCGGACTCCGTATTCAGCCCCGGTGTCGGTGACCACGGCGGACACGGCCCCCTTCTCGGTGCGGACGGCCACCACCTCGGCCTGCTTGACCCAAAGATTCTCCTGCTGTTCCAGGGTGTGCTTCATGACCTGCTGATAGGCCCGGCGGTCGGCCTGGGCCCGGAGGGACCAGACGGCGGGGCCCTTGCCCCGGTTCAGCAGGCGGTACTGGATGCAGGCCTTGTCCGCGGCCCGGGCCATCTCGCCGCCCAGGGCGTCCAGCTCCCGGACCAGGTGGCCCTTTCCTGTGCCGCCGATGGCGGGGTTGCAGGGCATATTGCCGATGGCGTCCATGTTGACGGTGAAACACAGGGTACGCATCCCCATGCGGGCGGCGGCCAGCGCCGCCTCGATGCCTGCGTGTCCCGCCCCGATGACGGCGATGTCGAATTGTCCGGCGTCGTAAGTTCTCATAGCGTGCTTCTTTCTGTCAGAGCGGCCCGAAGGGGCCGCCGGAATGGTGTTGTTACCGGGGTATTTTATCACGATTTTCCGGCGGGAGCAAGGCGGCGGCCGCAGAGCCCCGGCCTGTGGCCCTCTCCCCGCTGATTTCAGCCGCCGAAAGGGGCGGATATGCCGCGCCGGACAGGGGATTTCTGCCGCCATACCCTTGATGAAAAGCCCCATTTTGTGCTATACTGGTAAAGTTAAACATAAGCTTATGCGCCCATTTGGGTATACTGGC
The DNA here is from genome assembly GCA_020025455.1 of Lawsonibacter sp. Classification (GTDB taxonomy): domain Bacteria; phylum Bacillota; class Clostridia; order Oscillospirales; family Oscillospiraceae; genus Lawsonibacter. The sequence continues at coordinate 7,126 of JAHHSC010000041.1, forward strand.
GTAAAGAAAGGGGGGCGTCTGATGAAATATAAAGAGTGGCACGTCGCACCCCCCTGCCCCCAGGCCCAGGATGAGCTGGTCAAGGCCGGTGTTCCCACCCTGCTGGCCGGGCTTCTGGCCGGCCGGGGCGTGAGCGGGGCGCAGGAGGCCCAGCGGCTTCTGACCCCAACCCGGGAGCCGCTGAACGACCCTGCCCTGCTGTGCGATATGGACAAGGCGGCGGCCCGCATCCGCGAGGCCATGGAACGGGAAGAGCTGGTGGCGGTATACGGCGATTACGACGTGGACGGCATCACCTCCACCTGCCTGCTCACCGAATGTCTCACCAGCCTGGGACTGCACATCGTGCCCTATATCCCCGGCCGTCTGGACGAGGGCTACGGGCTGAATCGAGAGGCCGTGTCCACCCTGGCCTCCAAGGGGGTCACCCTCATTATCACGGTGGACTGCGGCATCACCGCGGTGGACGAGGTGGCATTTGCCGGACAGCTGGGGGTGGATGTGGTGGTCACGGACCACCACGCCTGCAAGGAGACGCTCCCCCCCGCTGTGGCCGTGGTGGACCCCCACCGCCCCGACTGCCCCTACCCCTTCAAGGGGCTGGCCGGGGTAGGCGTGGCGCTGAAGCTGGCCATGGCGGTGGCGGGACCGGACCGGGCGGAGTGGGTCTTTGACCGGTTCTGCGACCTGGCCGCCGTGGGCACGATTGCAGACGTGATGCCCATGGAGGGCGAAAACCGGGCCATTGTGAGCCGGGGCCTGCAATACCTCAATCCACCCAGGCGGCTGGGCCTGGAAAGCCTCATTCGGCAGGCCGGACTGGGGGACAAGCCCGTCACCACCGTCTCTGTGGGGTACACGCTGGCCCCCAGGGTGAACGCCTCCGGGCGTCTGGGGCAGGCGGAGGTGGCAGCCGAGCTTCTGCTCACACGGAACCCAGACCGGGCCGAGGAGCTGGCCCAGCAGCTGTGTGAGCTGAACCGGGAGCGGCAGGACATCGAGGCCGACATCTTTGCCCAGTGCACCGAGCGGCTGGACCGCTCCCCCCAGAAGGGGGCCATCGTGCTGGCGGATGAGCACTGGCATCAGGGCGTGGTGGGCATTGTGGCCTCCCGCCTCACCGAGCGGTACGGGTGCCCCGCCTTTATGATCTGTCTGGACCAGGGCATGGGCAAGGGCTCCTGCCGGAGCTGGGGCGGCGTGAATCTGTTCCGCCTGCTCACCGCCTGCGCCCCCCTGCTGGAGAGCTTCGGCGGTCACGCACTGGCGGCTGGCTTTACCGTGCGGGAGGAGAACATCCCCGCCCTGGGCGATGCGCTGCGGGCCGTTTTGCAGGAGGAGTACCAGGGGGAGGAGCTGCCCTCGGTGCTGGAGATCGACGCGGTGGCGGACCCGGCGGCCCTCACCGTGTCTCAGGTGGAGTCGCTGGATCGGCTGGAGCCGTGCGGCACGGGCAACCCCAGGCCGGTTATGATGCTCAGCGGAGCGCAGGTCCAGTCCATGTCCCAGGTGGGCCGGGGCCGACACCTGAAAATGAAGCTGGAAAGCCGGGGGAACACCCTGGATGCCATATACTTCTCCGCCGACGGGGCGGAGCTGGGCCTGTCCCCCGGATGCCGGGTGGATGTGGCCTTCTACCCCCAGATCAACGAGTTCCGGGACAACCGGACGGTGCAGCTCCAGGTGGTGGATCTGCGCCTGGCCCCCTCACGGGCCCAGCTGGAGCGCTCCATCTACGAGAAGTTCAGACGGGACGAGCCGCTGACGGTGCAGGAGGCCCGGTTCCTCCTGCCGGAGCGGTCTGAATTTGTGGCGCTGTGGCGGTGGCTGGAGCACCAGGCCATGGATCGGGTGGTGGTGGAGGACACCCTGCCCCGGATCGCCCGGAGCGTGGCCCGCAGAGGGGGCGGACAGCGGGACGTGCCCGCCCGCACCCTGCTGTGCCTGGAGGTGTTCCAGGAGCGGGGCCTGATCCATATGCGCGAGCGGAGCGACCGGGTCCAGATTACCCTGTGCCGTCTGGAGCACAAGGTAAATCTGGAGGAATCCACCCTGATGCGCCGCCTGCACAGTATTTTGGGAGATCTGTGATCCCCATTCCCTAACACGAAGAGGTGAGAGTATGGACCCTATTTTGGAACAATACCATGAGCTGGAGGAAAAGGTCAGCACCTATACCCCAAATCTGGATACCCAGCGTCTCTTTGACGCCTTTACCTTCGCGGATACCGCCCACCACGGTCAGCTGCGCAAGAGCGGCGAGCCCTACATCATCCACCCCATTGCGGTGGCACTCATTGTGGCCGACCTGGAGCTGGATGTGGACTCGGTCATTGCGGCCCTGCTCCACGACTGCATCGAGGACACCGCTGCCACCCACCAGGAGATCGCCAAGCGCTTTGGCGAGCCGGTGGCCGTGCTGGTGGAGGGCGTCACCAAGCTGACGCGGGTGCAGTGGGTCTCCAAAGAAGAGGAACAGATGGAGAACCTGCGGAAAATGCTCATGGCCATGGCCCAGGACATCCGCGTCATCCTGATTAAAATCTGCGATCGGCTCCATAATATGCGCACCATGGAGTACCAGTCCCCGAAAAAGCAGCGCGAGAAGTCCCTGGAAACCATGGAGGTCTATGCCCCCATCGCCCACCGCCTAGGTATGCAGAAGCTGAAGTGGGAGCTGGAGGACCTGGCCCTTCAGTATCTGGACCCCGTGGGCTATAAGGAGATCGAGCAGCAGCTGATCGAGCGCTCCTCCACCCACGAGGAGTTTTTGGCCACCATCCAGCACCGCATCCAGCACCGGCTGGCCCAGGAGGGCATCCACTGCACCGTCTACGGCCGTGTGAAGCACATCTACTCCATCTACCGCAAGATGTACACCCAAAACAAGACCCTGGACGAGATCTTTGACCTGTATGCCTTCCGGGTCATCGTGGACGACATTCCCGAGTGCTACAACGTGCTGGGCTGCATCCACGATATGTTCAAGCCGGTTCTGGGCCGCTTTAAGGACTATATCGGCACACCAAAGCCCAATATGTACCAGTCCCTGCACACCACGGTCATCGGCCGTGAGGGCATCCCCTTCGAGGTGCAGATCCGCACCTGGGAGATGCACCAGACCGCGGAGTACGGCATTGCCGCCCACTGGAAGTATAAGCAGGGCATGGCCAACCAGAAGCTGGGCACCGAGGAGGACTTCGAGTGGGTCCGAAAGCTGCTGGAGAGCCAGCAGAACAGCGACGCCGAGGAATTTATCAGCACCCTGAAGGTGGATATGTTCGCCGATGAGTGCTTTGTCTTTACCCCCAACGGCGACGTCATCAACCTGCCCGCCGGGGCCACCCCCATCGACTTTGCCTACAACATCCACTCCGCTGTGGGCAACACCATGGTGGGGGCCAAGGTCAACGGCCGCATCGTGCCCTACGACACCCCCCTCCATAACGGCGACATTGTGGAGGTGCTCACCTCCAAATCGGCCCGCGGGCCCAGCCGTGACTGGCTGGCCCTCTGCAAATCCAACGAGGCCCGCAACAAGATCCGCCAGTGGTT